>JBCBKZ010001000.1:0-1538 GCA_038520955.1 Bacteroidota bacterium
CTGCCATAATCAGTTCTATTAAAATCATTTCTCCAGAGAAAGAAGTATATGATGATTTTATAGACTATGTAGGAAATGAGCTAAGCCCGGCAGATACCAGCATGGGATTTTTCCACACAAACTTGAATGTAGGGAGGATGATCCCAGCTAATCAAACCATGGAACTCATAGGTACTACGGATGGAAAGAGTACTACCTCAGTAAAACTGAGAAGTCTACTTGCAGGAGAAGGATTTCAGTACGAACTAACGTATAGGTCTATTTATGGAGATGAGTGGGTAGTAACTAACGAATCTCCCATCCCTATAGAAAAATAGGTCTTTCCAGTCTACACTAACTACAAGCCAATAGAATTCATAATAAAGGTATAGAGGTAGTTTCTATTTGTGATCTGCTGTTCTGTGCTTTGACCTGTCCCATGGCCTGAATCATAGTTTACATACAGCATCACCGGATTTTTCTGGCCGGGATTATTCTGCAAAGCTGCTACGTACTTTTTAGCGTGTAGGGGATCTACCCGAGAATCATTTTCCCCGGCAGTTACCAGCATAGTGGGTAGATTTACCCCCATTCTGATGTTGTGGTAAGAAGAGTAAGTGAGAATATTACGAAAGTCTTCCTCATTTTCAGGGTCTCCATATTCAGGCACCCAAAATTTACCGATCAGGAATTTAGGATAACGAATCATGTCTATTAAAGGAACCGCACAAACCACAGCTTTACATAAGTCAGGCCGCTGGTTAATGACTGTACTTACCAATAGTCCGCCATTGCTCCCACCATAAATACACAACCTATCCCTACTGGTATAGCCCTCTTGTACCAGATAATCCGCCACTGCGGTGAAGTCATCAAAGGTATTTTGCTTCTTCTCCATCTTACCGTTTTCATGCCAGCTCTCCCCATACTCATCCCCGCCTCTGATTCCTGCCATGACGAATAAGCCTCTCTTTTGGGTGATGAGAGAGTTTAGGCCTGCAAAAGAAGGGGTGATTCCAGAATTGAAACCGCCGTATCCGTAAAGTAGGCAGGGTACAGGATCGTCTGCCTTCCAGTCTTTATGATGGTAAATAAGAATGGGGACTTTAGTTCCATCTTTAGAAGGCACAAACTCCAATCTCATCTCAAGTTCAGCCGTGTCTATGGGAGAATCCTGCTCAAAAAACAACTCCCAATCTAACACCTCATTCAGCAAGGAAGCCGTTTCCAGGCTATACATGCGGTAAGGCGTAGAAGCACTCGAAAGGGCCAGATAAATCTTGTTACTATACTCATGAAATCCTACTGACCATACATTCCCTACTTCTGGCAGCGTCAACTCCTTAATAAAGTTTCCCTCCATGTCATACATCTTCACCCTGGTAAACAGATCTTTCTTATCTACCAACAATAGATGCTCATGGGTGATGGTATAATTAGAAATAACGGTATCTCCTTCCGGGATAAATTCTTTCCAGTCTTTAAACTCTGGATTTTCTATGGAGGCCACCATGATCTTAAAGTTGGGCGCTTCATGGTTGCTGTACATATACACCAAC
>JBCBKZ010001001.1:0-1525 GCA_038520955.1 Bacteroidota bacterium
ACGGAAGTGGAGTAGGCTGTGTTACTGAAAAGATGGCAAGCTCAAATGCCTCTGATTTTCTAAAGGACATATTCCCTGTCCTCTTTGTGCATCCTTCTATCCATATGGTAGGCCTAGCTGCCTTAGGGTTTCTAAGTTTGTTTCTAAAAGCAGATGGAAAGAAAATCTTATGGCTAGTAGCAGTTCTCGTCATCATTGATAGTTGTCTGGCTTTCTTTCTGGGCGGAATTCTTCCTGGAATCTTATTGGCGCTTTCTGCGTTTGCATACATATATGCCGGAATTCTCTTCCAGGAAAATTCTGGAGAATAACCAATAGGGATTCCCCACGCTCAAAGCACGACTCATACAACTACTTATGATTTCCACTCAAAAAGTATTGGTTCTCTTAGTTATCTCTCTCTTTTCTGTTATCCTTAGCTGTCAACCCTTACCTCAAGAACAAACCTCAGTACCCGTTGTGAATGTCTCTTCACCGGAGAATATCAGGAAGCCCCTTTTGATCTCATCAGATTTTGGAAGGAGTTGGCAAAATGTGAGTGGCAATCTACCTGATGACATACAGGCCAGCTTTCTCGAACTTAAGGGTGAAGAGATTGTAATAGCTACTGATAATCTGGGCTTATGGCTCAGTAGCGAGAATAAAACCACATGGAAAGAAATAGGACAAGGACTTCCAGCTAAGAAGATAAATGCTCTCTATGTGTCTGGGGAGGAAATTTATGTAGGCGTTTACAGAGAAGGGATTTATCGTTCTTCTGATGAAGGCCAAACATGGACCTCCCTGAATTTTGACCTACCCAACCTGAGTGTACAAGTAGTTCATGTGTACCAGAATAATATTTTTGTGGGAACAGACTTGGGTATCTATCAATTAAATACTGAAGAGCGCTACTGGGAAGCCGCCATCATAGGGCCACAAGTACTCAGCATCTACGATTATCAAGATAAACTCATTGCCGGAACCAGCCAGGGAAGCCTACTCTCTTCTGATGGAGGTAAAAGCTGGAAATGGATTAGGCAAGAAGGATCAGTCCATTATACTCATAACATTGACCAGAGAATCTATGAACTCATGATCAACGGAGATCTTATGTATTCTGATGACTGGGGAGAAAGCTGGTCAGATACCTACTATCAACCTCGACAATCATATGTATATGAGATTGTGCAGGCAGGGGACCATCTGGTCATGAGTAATAACTACGGAATTCACCACTCCAAAAATGACGGTCTTAGTTGGGAACTGGTTTACCCCACAGAGGAGATGGCCTTTTTTGACTTTCTGGTGATAGGTGAGCAAATTTATGGAGGTACCCGTGCATGGGACGAGTACCGCAAACGTAACTAAGACCACTCTATCAGTAGGTGTCCAGACAAGCAAAGACATATTCTTTCCTACAGCTTTTCACCCAAAGCTACTCTCCCCCTAATCACGGATGGAAAGGACTTTTTACCTCAGTCTTATTTGGTGCCTTTATAGGAGGCTTCCTCTTATTCTTTAAGCCCTTCAACCTGAATGTAGG
>JBCBKZ010001002.1:0-1497 GCA_038520955.1 Bacteroidota bacterium
TGATAAGCTAGTAGTGTTATGAGAATGACCCAATCCACACTTATCATTAGGCTCCTGTTATTCATAGGTATATTCATCATGCTGAATGTGCTGGCCCATAAGTACTTTTTCAGGCTAGACTTCACAGGAGACAAAAGATATACCCTCAGCCAAAGCACCAAGGATATACTGACTGGTCTAGATGATCCTATTACCATCTCAGCCTACTTCACAGAGGAGCTTCCGGCATCACTTGGGCCGCTTAAAGAAGACTTCAGAGATTTACTCTATGAGTACCAAACCAATTCTGACGGGCAGGTAGTGTTTGAGTTCATCAATCCCAATGAAGATGAATCTAAAGAACAGGAAGTTCAGCAATTAGGGATAGCCCCCTTAATCCTTCAGACCAGAGAAAATGATAAAGCCTCCCAATTGAGAGCCTACTTGGGAGCCATCATTAAGAAAGGTACTCAACAGGAAATTATCCCTGTGGTACAGCCCGGTGCTTCCATGGAATACGAACTCACCAAAAGCATCAAAAGGCTAACCGTTTCTGACAAGCCTAAAGTGGGATTTATACGTGGTCATGGGGAGCCAGACATCAGAAGTTTGGGCCCAGTGCTTCAGGAGTTAAGTACGCTTTATGAACTGGATACTCTGGATTTGAATGTCCCAAATGCCTGGACTGAATTCAAAACACTGGTTCTATTGGCCCCAGCTGACTCTCTACCCTTACGTCATTTAGAACAATTGGACCAATTTCTGGCTAGCGGTGGTAGACTACTGGCAGGGGTAAATGCAGTAGAAGGAGATTTAAACCAGGGAAGGTTAATCACCCAGACTACAGGAGTAGAGAGTTGGCTGAATGACAAAGGCTTTGTGATCACACCTGTTTTTGTGACGGATGTATCCAGCGGTCAGGTTCAGGCCAGACAGCAAACCTCTTTTGGAGTGATGACGGTACCCATGGATTTCTACTATTTCCCTACCCTCATCAACTTTCCTGAACACCCCATCACGCAAGGGATAGAATCAGTTACCCTGATATTTGCCAGTCCGGTAGAAGTTAATCCCAAGGATTCTTCCGTTGCGGGTGGAATTCTGGCTACTACTTCAGAAAGAAGTGGAAGGATCAGTCCGCCCTCCTTTCTGGATTTACAGAAGCAGTGGACAGAAGCAGATTTTCCTGAAAGAGACATTCCGGTAGCGGCTTATCTGGAGGGAAAGATTCAGGGAGAAGCTGAAAGTAAGATAGTAGTCATAGGAGATGGAGACTTTGCAGTAGGACAGGGAAGCCAGGCAGAGGATAACCTAAGCTTTATCGTAAATGCGGTAGACTGGTTGACAGATGATACAGGGCTCATAGAATTACGTACCAAAGGCATTAATAGCAGACCCATAGAAAAGCAGCTCACAGATGGAGAGCGAGCTACAATGAAATATTTGCTCTTTTTCCTGCCTATCCTCATCATCATAGGATTTGGGGTAGTGAGAATGCAGATCAGAAAGAGCCAACGC
>JBCBKZ010001003.1:0-1458 GCA_038520955.1 Bacteroidota bacterium
TAGAAAGTGCCTTCTTAGATGGGCTCTTCTCTCTTGATCATAGATCACTTCAAACATCCAATACCCTAGCAGGAGACTGCTGCCTATCATAAGATAGTATCCGTGAAAGGTAGAGACTACCAATGTCAGTCCAGCCGCCCATGCATACATAGTCAATTTGAGCTTCTCTTCCAGTTGGAGAATTCTCAATAAGGCAGGGATAAATACAAGAAAGGCCAAACTAAAGTGGCCGGACAGCCTCATAAGTTGGGGAGACATCATCCCTATCAGCAAAGAGGTGATCATGGCATAAAGCCAGTGAATCTCCCACTGCCTTAAAATGGTGTACAACAGAATTACGGATACAGGAAAGCACAGAATCAACAAGACGTGCAGTACCCCAACCATAACTTCCTCTTGTCCCAGCCAACTCAGGGGCGCACTTAAGCCAGGAATAACTTCGCAGAAAAAGAGGTGCTGTGGATAGGGATAGTTCATCCCGCTAAACATCATTCCTCCATCATACTTCCCATACCATGTGTAGGCAAAGTAGTTACGGAAGCCATCTATGCCCTCATCTAATAAATACTCATTAGGTGCCAGAAATATATGGGGCATCATCCAGTACATCAGCCCTAATCCTATCAGGAGGAGGGATAGCTGAGGAGCATACCGGAGGATGTGGGCTTTCATACCAGCAAACTAGTATGAGAGTGGATAAAGAAGCAAGGTATCTGCTTGTATATAGCCCCTCTTTTCTGTTATTTCATATAAAAATCCCTTCATATGAGTTCTGAATTGGCCTTTGAAAGTATATTCTCCGGTATTGTATTAGGAGGATTTACCCTTCTTTTCACCAACATTCCATGGTTTAACACCCTCCCCAAAAAACTCCTCCGATTTGCCATGGGAATCGTTATGTTTCTCTATGGCTACCAATCTGTCAATCATGAGGGACCTGTATTCTCGAATGACGCCATCGTTTTGGGAATTTTAATGGGAGTACTAGCCCTGGTCTTTTACAGCTCACAACTACAGACTTCCTTTTGGAAGAAGTTTTATGGGATAGTTCCCACGGTCTTACTCTGCTACTTCATCCCTGCCTTACTCCATTGGCCATCAAATCTCATCTCTGGTGAAGAATCCCAGTTATACTTTGTTTCCTCCAGGTATTTACTCCCTGCCTGTCTGGTCCTCCTATGTATCAGCATAGACTTCAAAGGCATCATCAATCTAGGCCCCAAAGCCCTCATCATGTTTTTCACGGCTACCCTGGGAATCATTATTGGGGGTCCAGTAGCTCTACTGATAGCCCTGAATTTCTTCCCGGATTTGTTTACAGCTACTCCTCTGGACATTGCGAATGGTCTCTCTACCATAGCAGGAAGCTGGATAGGAGGAGGTGCCAACCAAACTGCCATGAAGGAAATCTTTGAGGTTCAGGATAACCTCTTTGCCTCCATGATAGTGGTTGATGTA
>JBCBKZ010001004.1:0-1442 GCA_038520955.1 Bacteroidota bacterium
GGAAAACAGTTCAGAATGATTATAGCTACCTGAGCTTCTTTTCTCAAGAACTCTTATTCTGAACTGTTTTCCTAAAATATCCTTTCCCACATTTCGTCTATCCTTCACATAGGATTTCCTTGTTGGGACAGCAAGTTGTTTCTCGCTACATTTGAAGGCTAAATGGTTACATTCTATGCGTTTTCTCATTTTCTTCGGAACTCTTATCCTCATCATTGGCTTACTGAAAGTATATGTCTTTAGAGGGGTAAACCAGGCCCTTCTTTCTGATAAATGGATGTGGATCTATGCCATTCTCTCTATCAGCATTACGGTCATTAGTTTGGTAACCATGTTTGCTTCTTATTCGGGTGGCATGATGGGCCTTACGCCATTCAGGAGTTTTGTGATAGGGATAGGTGTTTCTCTGGTTATCTGTGAGATGCTGTTATCGGCCCTATTCCTGATAGATGACGTAGTGATGGGTGGAGAATGGTTGTATGCTTTGACCCAAAAGAGTCAGGCTCAGGAGCCTCTGCCAGAGTCTAGAAGGAGATTTTTGAAGACGCTAAGTTTCGGACTAATGAGCATACCTTTTGGGGCATACCTGTATGGAATCACTAAGGGGAAATATGACTTTAGGGTATTAGAGGAGGAGCTGACTTTTACAGACTTACCAGAAGCCTTTGACGGATTTCGTATTCTTCAGTTTTCAGATATGCATTCTGGAAGTTTTGATAGAGCAGATGAGGTAAAAAGAGGGATGGAGTTAATGCAAGCTCAGAAAGCAGACCTTATTCTGTTTACTGGAGATTTGGTAAACGGCTTACAAGAGGAGGCGCTACCTTATATTTCCATGCTGAAGAACTTATCTGCCCCTTTTGGGAAGTATTCAGTGCTAGGAAATCACGACTACCCTTCTTCCAGAGCCTTGGCTGACCCCTCTTCTCCGGGCTATAAGAATTTTGTCGCCATTAAGCAGCATCATGCTGATTCAGATTTTTTTCTGCTGAATAATGAGAACGTCAAATTGGAAAAAGAGGGCGCTTCTATCAGGTTGATAGGTGTAGAGAATTGGGGGACGAGCTTCATCAAAGCAGGTGATTTTGACAAAGCCATAGAAGGCTGTGAAGAGGATGAGTTTAGCATCCTCATGTCCCATGACCCTTCCCATTGGGAGGAAAAAATCATCAACCATCCCAAGCACGTACACCTTACCTTGGCCGGGCATACACACGGTATGCAAATGGGCGTTGAGGTAGCCGGAATCAAGTGGAGTCCCGTTAAATACCGCTACAAAAGGTGGGCTGGTTTATACGAGGAACTCAATCAGTATCTTTATGTAAACAGAGGCTTTGGCTTTATAGCTTTTCCGGGTAGAGTAGGGATGCCACCAGAGATCACAGTCTTTACGCTTAGGAAAGCCTGATGCCTGCTTTTTGATACCTACTACCAGCTGCTTC
>JBCBKZ010001005.1:0-1432 GCA_038520955.1 Bacteroidota bacterium
CAGACATACTTTCAAAGGAGAATACGATGGATTTTATGAACTGGATGAGATCAAGACACAGTTCTATACCAATCTTTCTCATGAATTTCGGACACCCTTATCTCTTATCGCAGGGCCATTAGAACTAGCCCAAAAGTCATCCGAAGATCCAAAGGGGATGATCAGTTTGACTTCTAAAGCCATGGAAGTGATCACAAGAAACACGAACAGGCTTCAGCACCTCATAGATCAGCTATTAGAGCTTTCTCAACTGGAGACAGGAAATGTTCACCTAAAACTGATTAGGGGGAATCTCATCCAGTTCATAAAATCCATCGTATTCTCCTTTGAAAGTATGTCTGAAAGTAAGGGCTTGAGTTTTAACACCAGCATGCCGGGAGAATTGACTGGTGCCTACTTTGACAAGGACAAGCTGGAGAAAATCATCAGTAATCTTCTGTCTAACGCTTTCAAGTATACCCCTAATGGAGGGGCTGTTACTCTTACAGTAGAATATTCTGAGACCCATTTCGTCATAGAAATCTCTGATACTGGTAAGGGAATGGCTAAAGAGGAAGTAAAAAAGATCTTCGAACGCTTTTATCGGGTACAGGGAACAGAAGAAAAGGGGTCTGGAATAGGGCTGGCCATCACAAAAGAGCTGGTTGATCTCCATAACGGTCAGATAAGTGTAAATAGCCGAATAGGAGAAGGAACCAATTTTAAGATACGTATACCTCATACGCTGGAACACTTACCGGAATACTATATCCTTGACACCATCCAAAGAGAGGGCCCTCTTTTACAGAATGTCCGGGGAGAAATTCCCTCAGGAGAATTGGCAGATGCAACTATTGTCAACTTTGAGAATGGATATGAGGATAGCCCAACATCACTTCCTCTGGTACTGGTGGTAGAGGACAACCCTGATTTGAGGGCTCATATTGAGAATATTCTTTTGGGTCATTACAGGATCCTCCGGGCAGAAGATGGGATCAAGGGCGAACGTCTGGCCATTGAACATATCCCGGATATGATTATCAGTGATGTCATGATGCCCGGAAAAGACGGGTACCAGCTGTGCCATGACCTGAAGGTGAATCCTAAAACCAGTCATATTCCCATTATTATGCTTACTGCAAAGGCAGGGCAAGACAACAAAATGGAGGGACTTACGCAAGGAGCAGATGCCTATATGACCAAACCCTTCCAGGCGGATGAACTGTTGGTGAGAATTAACAACCTGGTTTCTAACCGAGCCAAGATGTGGGAGCATTTCAACGCAATGGAGTTTGTAGTGGTGGAAGACATAGCTATCCAATCCCTGGATGATCAGTTTTTACAGCAGGTGTTGGGCATCATTCGTGCTAACCTTGATAATGAACTTCTATCAGTTGAAGACCTGGCCAGAGAGGTAGGATTTAGTAGGTCTCAATTACATAGAAAACTAAAA
>JBCBKZ010001006.1:0-1397 GCA_038520955.1 Bacteroidota bacterium
GACAGAACTACATAAACATCATATAGGATTTGTATTCCAGGCCTATCACCTGATAGACGACCTGACAGTGTATGAGAATATAGAAACGCCCCTTCTGTATAGAAAGATGGGCAAGAGTGAGAGAAAAGAACGAATTCAGCTAATGCTGGATAAATTCCACCTGACAGAGAAAAAGTCCCTCTTTCCTCACCAGCTTTCCGGAGGACAACAGCAGCTTGTAGGGATTGCCAGAGCCGTAGTAGGGAAACCTTCCATCATATTAGCGGATGAACCTACCGGAAATCTTCACTCAGAGCAAGGTGCCGAAATCATGGAAATGTTTTCCTCTCTAAATGATGAGGGCATTACCATTGTGCAGGTAACTCACTCAGAGAAGAATGCTACCTATGGGGACAGAATCATCAGGTTAGTAGATGGAAAGATTACTACTGATGCCAAGATAAATGAGTCTACTATTACTGGTTAGTAGACGCTTTTTCTTTTGAAAGGGCTATCCCTACACGGATACGCTCATCTTTCAGTCTGATCAATACTTCCTCAAAGAGAGTTAGGGTAGAGTCAAATCTGGCCGACATGTTTTGGTCGTACACGCTTCTACCTAACAGACCTTCCTGGTTTTTGAGAGCTGAAAGAAATGCTTCTCCCTCTGTAACCAGCGCCTCTGTCCTCTCCAGAAGCCCTATTAGGGTAGATAAGGCCGTATCGGATTTCTGGATTAACTCGGGTTCTAAGGCTGAGGCGAATGGTTGTAGAGAAGTGGCCAGGCTATCCATCTTTATACTAAGCGTCTCAGCACTACCCAACACATCGATAAGTTGTTGGGTAAGCCCTTTAGTACGCGCTTCTTTTAGGATGACTTCTGCTTCTGTACTGGCATTGGCCAGAGAGGAAAGGAGGGATCGGACGGTATCGCTGGTAAGAAGTTGGGTCCCCTGACTGAGTTGATCCAGCAGTTTTTCGCTCTTTCTCAGCCATCCATTTACATCCTCTTTTTCCAGCATACTGGCCAGGGTAGTTACGCTGTTCATGAGCTTCCCCCAGTCAGCACCTCCCTTTCCCATGATAGGAGTTGTCGGATTTAATACTTCTTGATTGCTACCGGGAAACAGGCTCACCGCCTTGGCACCCATCAGGTCTTTCATCATTATTTCAGCCTGTGCATCCCTGAATAACTGCGTTTGGGCATCTATCCCTATCTGGACTTGTATGTGAGAAGCTTGTAACTGAATGTCTGTTACTTTCCCTACTTCGTATCCCCGGATGAAAACAGGATCCCCCACTAGTAATCCGTCGATTTTAGGGAAATACAGCTGATAAAGGGTGGTTTCCTTTCCAAAGAAGTGACTTTGCTGCGTCCAACTAAGGAAAAGGTACACCATCAAAATAGCGCCTATCAC
>JBCBKZ010001007.1:0-1365 GCA_038520955.1 Bacteroidota bacterium
GGAGGAATCTCCTCCCCAAGGCAGATCATTTTAATAGCTGGAGGTTTTGAGGAAAAATACTCATACATCCTATTATGATAAAACGTGTTCTCCACATCTACCAGCAAGGGACTCATTCCTCTGGACTTAGTGATCACTAAGCTATTCTCAGAGTTTGAGAGCGTATACAGCGGCAGTAAAGTAAATGCCTGCTTCCTTAGTTGGAGAAATACTTCATCAGCATTATCCTCCGTAATTTTCGTTTTCTCAGGTAAGAAAACGAAAACGGGCTTCTCGCCTACCTTATCCAGAATTTTTCTATAGGTAATAGGGTCCCAGGAAGAATTTATATCTAAAATGACTTCTTCTGCTGTCCAGCTTTGAAGATTTTGCCGGGATTCTGCTAGTTGGTATTGGAATCCATTGAATTGAAAAAACGCATCCGACAAAGCTGTCTCTTTAAAAGAAAGTGTCCAGTCAGATTGATAGGAACCTTTATAGCTGTACCCATCTTCCTCATTATGCCAAATAGTAGGTTTTTGTACATATGCTAATTCCTGATCAGAATGGACATGAATTTCTGTCGTGGCAGTAGCTTTCCATGTAGCGGGTCCATCAAAGCTTACGTGCCTTAGCCTAAGTCTCTCTCCTTCATCTGTAAGGGGTGTGGTAAATCCTATCTTAAAGATTCTGTCTTCCTCAGGCGTACAGGGAAAAACCGTTACACTTACTCTATTCCCTTCCTGCCAATGCAGCAAAGCAGGATCTCTGACTTCTACTCCCACGATTTGAGTATAGGCTGAGTCAGCTTTACTTTTGGTAGTTAAGCGAGAAAACTGTTCTTCTCCTTCTATCCATAAGGAAAGAGAGGTAGCCACTGCTCCTTCAGGGAGGTGAAAGGAGTACACCGCTTCCTGCTCATCCCTCCACCTGTTAGTTTTTCCATTATGATGGATATGAATGGTCATTTCCTCATAGGCCAACCTGAACTGAGGGTAAAGATCTACCTTTGTGTGTACCTCTGAGGTAGATAGATTATGTCCACTCCAAAGCCTTCTATGGGTCATATGACGGGCATCATAGTTGGCTTCTAAAATATTCACTACCTCATCCTCCTCAAGTTCCAACTCCCCATAAAGTGTCATGGCAATGAGCGCCAGTGGATTATGAATTTCAAATTCATCCGTTCCGGAATTCAAGCCTCCAAATCCACCAGATCTCCAGAAACTTCTCTGTGTAACTCCACTTGCCAGCATCACCTCTGCAGTCAATTTTCCTTCCGGAAGTTCTGATGCTATGTGTACCCATTGAGGTAAGTCCAGGTCTGTTTGTAGCTGATAGCTTTGTTCTGCGTCTTCAATACTTCTCTGTAGGGTATCCCATCTT
>JBCBKZ010001008.1:0-1349 GCA_038520955.1 Bacteroidota bacterium
ACGATATAGATATTCTCCAACTATTTAATAGCCAGGCCACCATTAATGGGTTAAGGGCTGTGAAAGGACTTCCGGTAAAAGTCGTATTGTACAGAGGCTTTACCGGAAATATACATTGGTATGATCCTTCAGCCTATACCAAGTACCTACACCCAAGAGTAGATGCGATTTTTTGTAACTCCATAGGGGTTGAGAACCTAATTAAAAGTCAACAACTCTTCCAGAAAGGAAAAGCTGTAACCATTAATAAAGGGCATGACCTGAGCTGGTATGAAGGCTATGAAACTATAGATATCAGATCTGAGCTTGGGATTCCAGAAGATGCGCTTCTGCTGGTAAACGTCGCCAATAACCGGAGAATGAAAGGGATTCCTTATCTCCTAAAGGCTATGGCCCAGCTTCCCGGGGATGGGTCTATCCACCTCATGCTGATAGGTGCTAACATGGACACGCCAGAGAACCTGTCTATCATTAAGAAAGGAGGGTTGGAGAAACATGTGCACTTACCTGGATTCAGGAAGGATGTGCTGAGCATAGTCAAAGCTTCTGACGTATTTGTTCTGCCTTCAATCTTTGGGGAGTCCATCACTAAGTCTGTGCTTGAAGCCATGTCCTTGGGGACAGCGCCTATCATTAGTGATATTCCCGGTAATGTAGAGTTAGTAGTAGATGGAGAGAATGGGCTAGTGTTCCCTAGTAAAAACATTCACGCACTCAGAGAGGCTATTCTCAAAGTCTATCATGATAGACCTCTGATAGCAGAGATGGGCAGAAAGTCTCAGGAGAGAATTCGTACTGTATTAAGCTCAGAAACGGCTATCCAGAAGGCAAAAGCTTTTTATGAAGGTTTGATGGAGGAGTAGAGATTAATCCCCTTCCTCAATTTTTTCTTCTGTCTCCTCCGTAGCTGCTTGCTTGGAAGACAGTGGAAGCGCATTTTCTGTAAGCTCCTTATAGCTGGAACGGGTATTATAAATATCTATCGCCATATATAGAGAATGCCGTAAGCTTTCCGTACTGGCTATTTCTTTTCCCACCAGACTATATGCTACTCCATGATCTGGAGAGGTGCGTATAAAGGGAATGCCTGCGGTAAAGTTGATCCCCTGATAACCTGCTATTAATTTAAATGGAACCAGCCCCTGGTCATGGTACATAGCCATAATCCCATCAAAATCCCTGTACTGCATAGACCCAAAGAATCCATCTGCCGGGAAGGGACCCTGAACGATGATTCCTTCTTTTCTTAGCGCTTCTAAAGCGGGATGTATGATTTCCTTTTCTTCATTCCCTATGAGGCCATTATCACCTGAATGAGGATTAAGGCCCAGAACGGCTATGATAGGTTT
>JBCBKZ010001009.1:0-1317 GCA_038520955.1 Bacteroidota bacterium
TAAATATCTACTTTTTGAGTACTTCTTTAGCGAATTCATGTACTGAAGCAACGTAGGTATCTGCAATCTCCAATAACCTTCCGGGTACAAAAGTTCCGTTGAAAAAAGTATCCCTATTGTTCAGTGCCAGCGCTTCTATCAGGTTATCCTGACATAGGCTTTCTCCATAACAAATAGGACTTCTCACCATTCGGGTCAGCTTTAAATTTCTGGCATACACACCCGGCTCCCTGCTTTGAATGCATAGCCTGTCCAGGTAAACCAGATCATCTTTTGTATCTACTGTTCTCACACCCGCTAGATCTCTACTCGCTTTCATGAAGGATTTTGAGAGAGAAACTGACTGGTCTATGTTTGGATTAAGTAGAAAGTAGAGGAAATGAATTCTGTCTTCCTGATGCTTAAGCTCATTCTTGAGAAAAGCGCCTGGCACAAAAGACATAGCATAATTCTCATGAGTGGGCTGGAAGAATCCTTCTCTATCTCTGGACTTCTCATTAGGGGCATGTACATTATAATGGATGACCATGGTCAGGTGAGGGCGGAAAGCATTAATTTTTTCTGCCCTGATGTAGAGGTCTTCCCCATTATATAGCCTGAAAATATCTTTGTCTTGCGCTTTAGTCTTAAACCACTTTCTATCCCATGCCGTAAGTCTTCCTTTCTCTACTTGCTCATCCAAGTAGGCATGAAAAAAGACTTTTTTCCATGTCTCAAAATCGAACCCATCTACAGAAAAGCCCTCTCTTTTTCTGGTAACCATGACTGTGGCTCCTTGAGCTTCCAGTTTCTGTTTGATGATTCTGGCAGTTTGAATCGTAAGGGCAGATTCATAGAATTGAATGGAGGTATTTTTAGTAGCTTTTGAAGCGCGCATCTTCATATACTTTCCCTCGGTTTCAGCCAAATCAGGATCACCCGCTATGTGTCCGGGATCCAGGGCTACTCTTAGGCCTGCTAAGGGTTTCTCGGAAATATTTCTGTATGCAAATGCCTTATCCAGTGGAGGAGTATATACAATCTTGGAAGGCAACCATCTGTTAGTTCCTTTTGCTTGATAGACTTCCGTAACCTTATCCATAGGATAGTAGGTGAGAAGCTTTAGCATCCTGTCAAACTCATCCGGGAATAGGTGGAACTCTGCGTTACCTATCTTTTTGTCTTGAGGACTGGCATAAAGGTAAATCCCTGTGGAGTCTATGGAGAAATAATCATACAATTCTGCATCCTTGATGAGATAAGGATGAACAGCCGGATAAATAACTTCGCTTAAAGGAGAGAAACTTCTGTTGGATGATTGAGAGCAGGCAGTATAAA
>JBCBKZ010000100.1:0-11322 GCA_038520955.1 Bacteroidota bacterium
TTGTGATGGGGCTGACAGGCCTCTTTTTAGTTTCATTTCTGTTTGTACACATGAGTGGGAACCTGCTATTATTTAAAGCTGATGCAGGCCTTTCCTTCAATCAGTACACAAAATTCATGACCACCAATCCTGTTATCAAAACACTTGAGTGGGTTTTATTTGCCGGATTTATTTTCCATATCATCTATGCAGCAATCGTTTCACGCCAGAATAACAATGCCCGTCCGGTAAAGTACGCTTACAAAGGCAATCAGAATGAAAGTAGCAGCTGGTTCTCCAGGAATATGGGTTGGACTGGAACTATTATTTTGATCTTCCTTGTGATTCACCTGATCATGTTTTACGGCTATTACCATTATGGTGATGGAGATATGATTAGTACAGAAAGGGCTTACCTGGAAAGTTGGAAGGTAACAGAAGTTACAGCGGTCCAGGATGATTTTGGAGAAGTAGCTGTAGGGCATGGTGATTATCTAACCAGAGAGACCTATCAGCTTCTGAAAGGCTCCGGGGTAAATGAGGTCAGAGGAATCTCCATGTATGAGGTTACCAAATACTCTTTTGGGAAGTGGTACATCTCTCTTTTCTACGTAATTGCCATGGTGTTATTGGCCATGCATCTCAATCACGGTTTCCAGAGTGCCTTCAGATCTCTGGGATTAGTACACAAAAAATATACGCCTATTATAAAAGCTGCAGGAGCTGGCATCTCTATAGTAGTTCCCTTGGTGTTTGCAGCTATGCCGGTTTACTTATACTTGATGAACTAAAAGAACAAAGAAAATGAAACTTGATTCTAAAACGCCCCAAGGCCCACTAGCCGAAAAATGGGACAATCATAAATTTAACATCAAGCTGGTAAACCCGGCTAACAAGAGAAAATTCAAGGTCATCGTAGTAGGGACCGGACTAGCAGGTGCCTCTGCTGCTGCTTCCCTGGCTGAACTTGGCTACCAGGTGACTACCCTCTGTTTCCAGGATAGCCCCAGGAGAGCGCATAGTATTGCGGCACAGGGAGGAATAAACGCTGCCAAGAACTACCAAAATGACGGAGACAGTGTGTACCGTCTCTTCTATGATACGATAAAAGGGGGAGACTACAGATCCAGAGAGGCCAATGTATATCGTCTGGCTCAGGTAAGTGTAAACATCATTGACCAGTGCGTGGCACAGGGAGTGCCTTTCGCACGTGAGTACGGGGGGTACCTGGACAACCGCTCTTTTGGAGGTGCACAGGTTTCCAGAACCTTCTACGCCAGAGGGCAAACAGGACAGCAGCTCCTTCTGGGTGCCTATAGCGCCCTAAGCCGTCAGATAGGCCTGGGTAAGGTAGAATCTCTGACCAGAAGAGAAATGCTGGACGTGGTACTGGTAGACGGGCATGCCAAAGGAGTTATCTGTAAGAACCTGCTTACAGGAGAAGTAGAGAAGCATGCTGCAGATGCCGTTATTCTGGCCAGCGGTGGATATGGAAACGTATACTTTCTCTCTACCAACGCAATGAACTCTAATACATCTGCTGCCTGGAGAGCGCACAGAAAAGGCGCCTTATTCTCGAATCCAGCTTATGTACAGATTCATCCAACCTGTATCCCCGTAAGTGGACACTATCAGTCCAAACTGACCCTCATGAGTGAGAGTTTACGTAATGATGGACGTGTATGGGTACCTAAGAAGCAGGGAGACTTCAGAGCTGCCAATGAGATTCCTGAAGACGAGAGAGACTACTATCTGGAAAGAAAATATCCTTCCTTCGGTAACCTGGTTCCACGTGATGTGGCTTCCAGAAATGCCAAGATCGTAACAGATGAAGGAAGAAGTGTTACTCAAAGCGGAAATGCCGTTTACCTGGACTTTAGAGATGCCATCAATAGACTAGGGAAAGAAACTGTAGAGGCTAAGTATGGTAACCTCTTTGAGATGTACCAGAGAATCACAGATGATGACCCCTACTCTACTCCTATGAGAATCTTCCCTGCGGTCCACTATACCATGGGAGGTCTTTGGGTAGATTATAACCTCATGACTAATATACCTGGGCTTTACTGTCTGGGAGAAGCTAACTTCTCAGATCATGGAGCTAACAGACTAGGTGCATCAGCCCTTATGCAGGGACTGGCAGATGGATACTTTGTGATTCCGTTCACCATAGGTGATTACCTGGCCTCTCAGCCACTGAATGATCACATCACTACTGAGCATCCTGCCTTTGAGGAATCTGCTCAGGCAGTTAATGAAGAGACATCAAAGCTGCTGAATATTAAAGGAAGTAATCCACGATCTGTAGACACCTTCCACCAGCAGTTAGGAAAAATTATGTGGGATTACTGTGGAATCACCCGTAACTCTGAAGGCCTTAAGAAAGCCAAGAAAATGATCCAGGACCTGCGAGCAGATTTCTGGGAGAATGTAACCGTTCCTGGAAGCGATAATGAGTACAATCCAGAGCTTCAAAAAGCATGGAGAGTCGCAGACTTCATGGAACTGGGAGAACTGATGGTAGATGATGCGCTCCAGAGAGAAGAGTCTTGTGGATGCCACCTCAGAGAGGAGCACCAGACTCCAGAAGGGGAAGCCCTACGTAATGACCAGGACTTTGCCTACGCTGCAGCCTGGGAATACCAAGGTGCTAATAAGGATGAGAAGATGCATAAGGAGGAGCTGGAGTTCGAATTCGTGGAGCTGAAAACCAGAAGTTACAAGTAACCCTCAAAAAAGAAATTATTATGGCTGAACATATGAATTTAACCCTGAAAGTCTGGCGTCAGAGCAATCCGGAAACCAAAGGCCAGATAAAAGACTATAATGTCAATGACGTAAGTCCTGACATGTCTTTCCTGGAAATGATGGATATGCTCAATGAGCAGCTTATCAAGTCTGGAGAAGAGCCTGTAGCTTTTGATCACGACTGTAGAGAGGGGATTTGTGGTTCCTGTGGCATGATGATCAACGGTCAGGCACACGGACCTCACAAAAGGACTACTACTTGTCAGCTTCACATGAGAAGCTTTAAAGATGGGGATACCATCTACATAGAGCCATGGAGAGCCTCTGCCTTTCCGGTTATAAAAGATCTCATGGTAGATAGAACCGCTTTTGATAATATCATTGAAGCAGGTGGGTTCATCTCCGTTAATACGGGTAATGCGCAGGATGCCAATGAAATTCCTGTCAGTAAGGACGTGGCAAATGAAGCCATGAATGCGGCGGAATGTATAGGCTGTGGAGCATGTGTAGCTTCCTGTAAGAATGCTTCTGCCATGCTATTTACCTCAGCTAAAGTAGTACACCTTGGAACCTTACCACAGGGTAAACCAGAACAAATGCGAAGAGTACAGCGTATGGTGAACACCATGGATGAAGCTGGATTCGGAAACTGTACCAATACGGGTGCTTGTGAAGTACAATGTCCTAAGGGCATTTCCATCACCAACATTGCCAAAATGAATGCAGATTACCTTAAGTCTTCAGTTGTTTCGGAGACAGAAGCTTAATCCTGGCATTTCATAAGATATCATTATGGGCCATCCTAAGGGTGGTCCATTCTTATTTATGGAAAATAGCCTTACCTTAGGTTAGAACTCCTAAATGGACTATAGTGCTTAGGTATTTAGGTATTAGACTTCTTGGGCTGCTTCCTTTGCTGTTTCTGATTACCCTCCTGGGATTTGGATTCACTAGCCTATTCCCTCTATCTAATGAAGTTTTACTTAGTGGAGAATTAGATGCTCAGTCTGATTCTTTCAATATGCAGGAGAAAAAACGGGACGCCCTTCTGAAAGAATTTGACCTGGACAAACCCCTATTCTATTTCGAGCTTAGAAGCATGGCCGAGGATGATGCCTTGTACGAGATTGAACATCCGCTGGAAAGGAAGTTGTTCAGGAAGTTGGCCTTATCCAGTGGAAACTGGCCTGCTGTAGAAGCCTTTAGAAACAGCCTTCTTGTTGCTGAAGCGGATAGTCTGCTTCCAGATTCCGCCTCTGCCTTTCAGGTAGAAATCAACCTACTCAGGAGAAGGTCCTTTAGCACTCTCCCTTCTGCCTTAAATAGGTTAAACGCTCAGTTTCCGGTCCTTTCTCAGCCTATTATCCATAGCTATCAGGAGATTTATGATGGGAATACTCACTGGAAGGCATTCATTCCCTACCCTACCTTTCATGGAAGTCAGAATCGTTATCACATATGGCTCATGAAAGTGCTGGGCGGCTTTGACTGGGGGAAATCCTATTCACGCTCCAGCATGACCAGCGTAAAAGAAAGGCTGGGCTTTTATCTTCCATGGACTTTTATGATTTCTCTGGTCAGTATTCTGCTGGCTTTGGTCATCAGCATTCCGCTAGGGGTTTGGACAGCCCTTCAGGCCAATAGTTGGAAAGATACGTTCATCCGGAACCTATTCTTCATAATAGATGGAATTCCCAATTTCTGGTTGGCACTATTGATGTTACATTTTTTTGCTAATCCTGACTACTTCTACCTTTCCAAAAATGAATTCTCAAATGCTATCCCTCAGGAAGGGGAAAGTATGTTCTTACTCATTTTGCGCACCCTTCCCTATATGACCATTCCTCTCATAGCCTATTCCTATGGATACATCATTTTTCTAAGTCGGATGGTCAGGGCTAACCTCCTGGATGTCCTGGAGCAAGACTTTCTACTGGCCGCCAAAGTAAGGGGAGTTCCTACCTCCAAAAGAATCTGGAAGTATGCTGCAAAAAATGCCTTACTCCCGGTCATCACAGTGGCAGGTGGCTTCATTCCTTCTTTAGTTAGCGGATCTGTCATTCTCGAAGAAATCTTTACCATAAAGGGCATGGGTGTAGAGACCCTCAGGGCTGTAAGTGAATTTGATATTCCTATACTCCTGGGCATTCTTGTTCTCTCAGCAGTACTTACTTTACTTGGATATCTTATTAGTGATCTTATCAATATGTGGGTAGATCCAAGAGTCAGATTTGATAGCTAATCTTATGAAACAGATACTTTCATATCTACTAAAGAAGCTATCCTATGTTTGGGAGAATTTGGCCATCATTTTTCTCCTCTCCTTTAGTGCTGTCCTTCTCTTTCTCCCCACACTGGTGAATGATGTCCCGCTATGGGTAAGAGGAGAAGGAAAAAGTTTTTCTCCAGCTCTAAATAGAGACAAAGCAGATCAGATAATAGAATCCATTGAAGGAAGACAAATCTTTGATCTGAGTAGCTATGACTGGCAAGCTTTTGAGGGCGGGACTATTATTTGGCCCCTTATTCCCTATAGCCCAACTTACAATAGCAGCAGAATCTCCCGGAAAGCCCCTCCATTCTCCAGAAATACCTATTTCTCTGAGCAGAAGCATCCCCTTTCCGGTCGGCACTGGCTGGGAAGTAGCTTTGGGCATGACCTTCTCACTGATATATTGTACAGCAGCAGAACGAGCCTCCTGATAGCCCTAAGCACGTTATTACTTACCCTATTTTTCGCGATGTTGGCAGGAGGGCTATCCTCCTTTTACCGAAACAGGTTCATACATTTTTCCATTTGGGACATACTCTGGCTTATCCTGGCCGCATGTGCCATCTATTTCTGGGTGTTTTACACACGTCAGTATATCCGGCTCACGTTTGTGGAAGGGATTTCTCGTATAGGCATCATGGGACTCATTAGCATTACATGGTGGGTAGGAAGACAGCTATTTCATCGGATTCCGCTGTCTCCTTTCCAGGCAAAATTTCAGATAAGTCCTGATCTGCTTATCATCAAGCTCATAGAGTTACTCACTACTTTTCCAGCCCTGATGCTGATCATTAGTTTCTCTATCTTTTTTGGGAATAGCATACTGGACCTCATCCTAATCCTCAGTTTATTAAGCTGGACAGGCCTGGCCAGAATCATTCGAACAGAATCCTTCAAACTGGCTGACAGCGGATTTATCCAAACGGCCAGGGGATTAGGGATGTCTTCCCTTACCATCTTGTTTAGGCATTACCTCCCAAATTTAATTTCTCCACTGATCATTCCCCTAAGCACTTTGTTGAGGGGGCTATTACTCATTGAGTCGGCACTTTCTTTCCTGAATATTGGGCTTAGCTCCTCTGTTCCCAGCCTTGGAAGGCTCATAGCTGGCACTATAACAGACTATTCTAGCTGGTGGAACATATTATTTCCAGGACTTACGCTTTGTTTGCTTATTTTATCGTTACATATCTTAGGAGAAAAAATCAGAGATTGGTTTGATCCGTATATGCCCGCTGCCTCATTCAAATTGCTAACCAAAAGAAGTTAAGGCCTTATCCACATGCCCAAGTTTGCGTTTCCTATATTTACCTATGTCTGGCTGAGTATCCCTTTCATTTTTGGGATCCTCTATCTGGTGTATAAGAAACACTTACTATGGCTCACTTACTGGAATAAGCTTCCTTCTAAAGCGAGTATTCCCCTTCTCAGGATTATCTTTCTGGCCCTGAGTCTCATCTTAATCTGTTTTGCCTTGCCTGGCCCTTACTGGAAAAAAGACTATCAGTCCTCTGAATTGATAGGAAGGGACATATTCATCGCTCTGGATGTGTCTGCCAGCATGAATGCGACAGATCTACCCAAAGGGAGGTTGGAGCAAGCCAAAAGCTTACTAACCAAACTGATGACCAATTTAAAAGGTGACAGGTTTGGGATAGTAGTGTTTACAGATCATGCCTACGTACTATGTCCACTCACACGGGATCATGAAGCTGCTATTAACTACCTGGAACTGGCAAGCTCTGATCAGTTTGTCCATAAAGGGACTGAGTACAGATCTGCCCTTTCTGTTATTCTCCAGCGGTTTATCCAGCAAAAGATTACCTCTGATATATGGGTACCTTCCAGAAGTATCATTTGGGTAAGTGATGGGGAAGACCATGGAAGTGGGTATGTTTCTTTGCTGGAACGGCTCTTGCAGTTAGAGGTTAAGGTGTATCCGGTAGCTGTAGGTACTGAAAGAGGGGGCTTTATTCCGGCTGCTGCCTCTGCTTCAGAGAAATACATTACTGCAGAAGGAAAACCCATCTTATCCCAGCTTAATACTAAAGACATGGAGTATATGGCGGCCTATTTTGATACAGATTTAGTGAGATTAGAAAGTGAAGATCAGGCGTTAGCAGAACTCTATAGTCAGATTCAGGAGTTGAGCTATTCTCCTATTGCAGAACACCTGACCCTGCAGGCAGCTAACAGGTATCAGTGGTCATTACTCCTTGCCTTGATATTTTTTAGTCTTTTCGCTGGCTGGCCGGTAATTTTGAGCTACCTGAAATGAAAAAATTGCTAATATTTACCTTCCTGCTTTCCATGGCTGTAGAGGAGGAACCATGGATCACTCAGGCGAAGAAGGCTTTTGATGAGGGACAGTATGAAAGCTGTCTGAATTTTCTAGCGGAAGCCAAGGAGTCTGATCCTTCCCAATTAGATCATTACCGGTTTAATGAAGCCCTGGTTTATGAGGCCATGGATTCTATTTCCGCTGCTTACCTCCTTCACTTCCAGCTATCCAGGTCTGATGAAAAACAATTGGCTTCCCTGAGCCTAAACCAGCTTGGGGTGTTTCACTGTGTGAGAAAACAGTGGCAACAAGCCCTGAATATGTTCAAGCAAGCCCTTATCCGTGACCCGGAAAATAAACTGGCCAGGTTTAACTATGAATGGGTGATCAAGCATCTTTCGGAAATTCCTGCTACTCCCGAAGAGAACCAGGATAATCAGGAAGAGGAAGAATCAAATGATGATGAAGTTTCCCTGCCTTCCACCAGGTGTTCCAGGAGGTTTACCCTGCCTCCTCCTTCCAGTGGAGAGAATACAGATGACATGCGTTTTATGCCCGACAGTCTGAGCCTCAATGATGTCCTACAACAGATGAAAAAACTATCGGAAAGGGAAATACAGTACATTCAGCAACTTAAGAAGGCACCCATCAATTTTCCTGGACCTCTAAAAAGTCCCAGGTATTAAGGTTCCAGAACATAAAATACGTCTCCATCTGTGTCTATGTAGGCATATCTTCCTCGTAAGGCACCTGAATTCTCACCCAACCTAACTACTGCCATATGATCATGGAAATCGCCAGCCCACATTAGATCCGGCTTTACCACAAATTTTCCCTCGGTATTTATGTATCCCCAGTGGCCATTTTTCTTGACTGCCGCCAGGCCGTGGTGAAAGGAGTGCGCCTCCTGAAATACTGGATCAAACTTGATTTGTCTATCATTATTAACAAAGGTCCATTTCCCTCCCGTATAGGAGGAGCTTGTGCTACTGGAAGGAAATCTGACCAGGTCTTCTTGTCTACTACCTATCAACACAGGTGCCAGTCCACTCCCAAATTCTCCCATTCTATCAAACTGTGGTTCTATCAGCATATTCCCCAGAGAGTCCACCAGGCCATATAAGACCTCATCTGCTGCAGAACGTTGTACTTCCTTAAATTTTCCCTTTATGGGCGCATAGCCCTCGTTAAAGGGTTTATCCAACCTGTATTCTGCCAACAAAACCTCTCCCTTCATATTAATGAGAACCTTATCGCCATTAATGTCAGTCTGCAAGGCAGTCTTCTTGATAAAGTCGGCCGGGAAAAGGAAAATATTCTCTATGACCAGTTGGCCACTTCTGTTGATGAAGCCCCATCTTCCGTTGGTAGAAAGCCTAACTGCAGCTAACCCATTATGAAAACTTCTGACGGAAGTATAGGAATAGCCTTTAGGACTTCTGATGACTACGTTCCCGATAGTATCTATGTACACCCATTCATTATCTCTCCTGACGGCAGCCAGGGACTCTGAAAAGACATATCCATCATACATCATCTGGGATAGTTCCGCACTATTATAGGGAGAAGCATTTCTTCTGGGAGGGCCATCAAATACAGGATTGATGACAATGGTATCCTTCATATTGATGAATCCCCATTTGCCATCCAGGGGCATTTTTCCATCTACGGAAGTTCCACCTATATTGACAGCTGCCCTTCCCTCACTAAAATCAAATGCATAGGCATAAATGGGATCTATGACTATTTCCTTGTCCCGGTTCACAAATCCCCAACCCTTCTCCTTCTTAACAGCTAGCAAAGGCCTTTTATACTTAAGGCTATCATCTCCACAGGAAACCAGTAGAAATGAGGGAAGTAAGCAGAGGAACAATATGAAAACCCGACTATGTAGTTCTATCTTCACATCTGCAAAGAAATGACTATCAGGAGAATTGGCAAATATCTACCTGCCAAAATTGCTTTTTCAGCCTATTTAGGGGATACTTTCATGAATTCTCCTGTAAAAACGTTTTTCACACTCTCGCCTTTCCCCAGGTCTCGGGGAAGTAAAATGCTGAAGGTAGTGTACTTATGTCTGGTTCCCAGAAGCTTAATGGAGGCATCCAGTTTAGCCGCAGCCTGATTAGCCGCATATAGTCCCAGCCCCAGTCCTTTAGATCTGGGAGTACCTCTAAAGAACATGTCAAAGATGCGGTTCTGGATTTCCGGTCTGATCCCTAAGCCATTATCTATGATGGAGAATGAGATTTTATCATCCTTCTGGGTAGCTTTTACATGCACCTGCGGAATTTTCTCTTCCTGGCTGTAGATGATCCCGTTCTCAATAAGATTCTTTAAGAGAATGGTCACCAGTTTCCTGTCAGTCTGGATGTACAGCTTTTGT
The DNA here is from genome assembly GCA_038520955.1 of Bacteroidota bacterium. Classification (GTDB taxonomy): domain Bacteria; phylum Bacteroidota; class Bacteroidia; order J057; family J057; genus JBCBKZ01. The sequence goes on from JBCBKZ010000100.1 coordinate 9,667, forward strand.
TCTATGTCCAGGTGAAACTGGGTATGGGTAAAGCCTTCAATATCTCTCAGGGAGAAAATCACATCCGTGATGAGGTTCCTCACATTGATCTTCTCATTGTGGATACTGAGGTGTTTGATTTTGTTTACCTCCAGGAATCTATGCAGAATCACATCCATATTGATGGCTTCTCTATGGATCATATGGAGGTAGCTCAACATTTCCTTTTGGTCCTCCTTAGCCCCTATGGCTACCTGGCAAAGTCCTAATAGCCTGGCTACAGGTCCTCTTATGTCATGCGTAGTTCTGTAAGAGAAGGTATCCAACTCTTCATTTAATTGCTGGAGTTCATCATTCGCTATACTTAGCTGCTCTGTACGCTCACTAACCTGGTTTTCTAGTTCTCTGTTATGCTTGTTCTTTTGGAAGATCAGGTAAACCACCAGGAACAACAAAAGGAGTAAAAAGCCAGCTATGGTAATTACCAGCTGCTTATTATTTACCTCTTTCTCCATTCTAGCCTGTAGCTGCGCATTCTCATTTTCTTTCTTCTTAGTCTGGTAGAGGGTACTTAATTGATTAATGAGATAATCCTTTTGGCCACTTCTGACAGAGTCCCTCAGGGTATAATATCTATCCTTGTACTTAATAGCCTTGTTTACGTCCCTACTCTCTAGATATACCTGAGAATACAATTCGTAATTATCCAGGCGCTGATCTATGAGAGAGTGAATGGTCGCCACCCAATTACTACTATCAAGGTATTCTAATGCTTTGGGGTAGTTTCTTATGAGGTAGAAGCTGGTAGCCACACCAGAATAACTACTGGAAATCAGCGGCTTGTCAGCGTTTTTCTTAGCCAGTTCCAAGGCTTTACTATAGAAATAGAAAGCACTATCTACCTTTCCTTGCTTATTATAGAAAAGCCCCTGATGATTCCACACACTGATTTTCTCAGAATAGTCTATTTCATCCGCATCTTCCATCACAATGGAGAACCATTTTCTGGCTTCATCAAAATCATCCATTTTCACATAAGAATCTGCCAGTAACAGGTGGAGCTTTCTGATCGTCTTTTTCTCCAGTTGGTCTTCCAAAGCCAAGGCAATCTGGACATTCTCTATGGCCAGGTCCCATTGTTCATTGGTGCGGTACAGGTCTCCCAGACTTAATAGGACATTCGCCTGCATTTGTGGATCAGCCAACATCTCATACAAGGTCAGGGAGTAGTAGAAGTACTCTACTGCCAGGGGATAATCCCAGTAATACTTATATATCTTACCCGCCTGAAAGCGGGAATATGCCATATTAATGGTATCAGAGATGGGCTCGAACAGATCAAAGGCGTCTTCATAGTCGCGTACTGCCTCATGTTTCCTGAATTCATCTCCATGTTTCCATTTGAGGTTGCCCTTTTCAAGGAAGGTAAGCCCCATACTGGAACTGTCATTTTCCCTTTTGGCTATGGTCATGGCCATATCCATATATAAGAGGGCTTCATCCAATGTATCAGCTGCATATAATCTGGCTAGCTGTATGAGGGGCTGGATGTTTCTACCATCTATTGCATGTGCAATGTAGGTATCAGCATGTAGGGTATGCAGCGCATCGCATCGATGTCCAGCAGTGCATCGCAAGCGACGCACGCGAGGTGCCGTTTAATCTCTCGTGCTCAGT
>JBCBKZ010001010.1:0-1279 GCA_038520955.1 Bacteroidota bacterium
GTTGAATTAGTAGTAGTCTTCAAAATGTATGTTAGTCGCTAAACGAAGAATCCGCAATACTTTGGAAGATCAAACGGACTCACCCAAAATATACTAAATACTTTTGTGTCTTGTTGGAATTTTGATGGATGAATTTGAATGAGGAGGTACGAAAGGAGATTGAAGGATTTTGAATGGAAGACGAAGATTGGTAACTATGAAGATGGACTACAAAGAAATTCTACTCTCCAGAGACAACGAAATAGTTACCCTAAGTCTGAATAGACCCCAAAAGCTAAATGCCCTCACCCCCCTCATGCTGGAAGAATGGAGACATGCGCTAGAAACCCTTTCTAAAGATGAAACCTGTAGAATCATCGTAGTGAAAGGAGAAGGGAAATCCTGGTCGGCAGGAGTGGACTTGAGCCTATTCTCCAATACTAAGGTAGAACCAGGATTCAAGGCCTGGGAAGATGGAGATGCCATCATAAATCTGCTTACCACCATGCCTCAGGTGACCATTGCTATGTTGAATGGGTACTGTTTTACAGGAGCAATGGAACTGATGATGGCCTTTGATCTGATCGTAGCGGCAGATGAAGCCAAGATTGGAGATACCCACTGCAAGTGGGGCATCCCTCCTAAATGGGGAATGACACAGCGCCTGATGGATCAGGTAGGCATGCGAAAAGCCAAAGAGCTTTCTTTTACTGCCCAGGCCATCTCAGGTACAGAAGCAGAAAGAATAGGACTGATTAATAAATCTGTTCCTCTGGCTCAGTTAGCAGAAACAGTAGAAGTACTTTGTACGCAGATACTTGAGAATAGTGGGCAGACCATAGCAGCTGTTAAAGACCTCTACCAGTTTGGTAGTACGCACACCCTGGCAGAGGGTCTACAATATGAGCTGGACTACGAAATGAACCCCACGGATAAGAAGGATAATCTAAAGAACTTTAAGAAGGAGCTAGGCAAATAATTCTAGTCTACTATGGGGAGTCTGATGATTACTTTAGTTCCAGTTGCACCTCCTTCCTGACCTGTAAGATCTATAATCTCCAGGCTGGCGGGTTTGCGTGTTCTTTCCCGGATGAGTTGGAGGCGTCTATGGGTAATTTTCAATGCCTTAGATTCATATTTCTTGGGTGTCTTCAGTGATTTTTTGCGACCGACTCCATCATCGTCTACTTCACAGACTAGTTCTTTTTCATTTTGGAAGAATCTAATGATTATATGTCCCTTACCTTCCTTTGGAGCAAGTCCATGCCAAATTGAATTTTCCACAAATTTTGTGGAAAAT
>JBCBKZ010001011.1:0-1248 GCA_038520955.1 Bacteroidota bacterium
CTTTCAGTATTTGACAAAATAGGCATTAGACCAACAAGACTTTAAACAGTTTCTATCTGCCCTTTCAGTGCCCAATCCACTGCCTTCTCAGCGTGGATTTCCATAGTAGAAAATATGGGAAGGTCTACATCTCCTTCTTTGATTAGCAAAGGAATTTCTGTGCAGCCGAGGATAACACCTTCAGCTCCCCTTTCCTCTAACCTTTTGATGATTTTCTTAAAGGTATCTCTGGAGGCATCTTCTATCTTGCCATGGACCAGTTCTCCATAAATGGTTTTATGAACTATGTCCCGGTCTGCTTCTTCCGGTATGATGGCATCTATACCAAATTTTTCATGGAGTACTCCCCTATAAAAGTCTTTCTCCATGGTAAAGCGTGTTCCCAGTAGGCCCACCTTTTTCATGTTCTGACGCTGGATAGCATCCCCGGTAGCTTCTGCGATGTGCAAAAATGGAATGGACACACTTTCACGAATTGCATCTGCACACAGGTGCATGGTATTGGTACAGAGAATCACCAAATCAGCACCTCCCCTTTCTAATCTCTGAGCTGCATCCGCCATCATCTGATTCAGGGCATCCCAATCACCCGTATGCTGTAGGTGCTCTATTTCTGCAAAGTCCACTGTATACATGAGGCTTTTGCACGAGTGAAAGCCCCCAAGGCGTTCTTTCACCATCTTGTTGATGAGTTCATAGTAAACCCAGGATGATTCCCAGCTCATCCCACCTATAAGTCCTATGGTTTTCATATTAGATTTCTGTTTCAGGATTCCAGGCTTCCAAAATATCTGCTACTCTCTTCACAAATCTTCCTCCCAATGCTCCATCAATAATCCTATGATCATAGGAATGAGAAAGGAACATTTTCTGGCGGATAGCAATAGCATCTCCGCTCTCAGTTTCTATGACTGCCGGTAGTTTTCTGATAGCTCCCAGGGCCAGAATAGCCACTTGAGGCTGCATAATGATAGGCGTACCCATGACATTCCCAAAGGTCCCTACATTAGAAACAGAGTATGTACCTCCCTGCAGTTCGTCAGGTTTTAGTTTATTAGCTCTGGCTCTGGTAGCCAGATCATTTACGGCAGCGGTGAGTCCTACCAGATTTAGCCTGTCAGCCTGTTTAATGACAGGCACTATAAGGTTATCATTAGGTAAGGCTACTGCTACCCCTACGTTGATATCTTTTTTCACTATGATCTCCTCTCCTTCTATGCTGGAATTGAGCATAGGGTGCTCTCTAAG
>JBCBKZ010001012.1:0-1230 GCA_038520955.1 Bacteroidota bacterium
GGGTAACCCAAAGGCTACCTTATACCTGATTTCATCTTTGGTACTCTCTGGCATAAGGGCATAGCCCAACTCCTGATTGATTCCAAACTTGATGCTTTCATATCCAGCAATGAGGCCCATATAACTTTGGTAGGTACCCATACTGATCATGTCAATGTCCAGCTTTTTCCCTGTAGGGAGGGTTTGAAGTGTCTTGAAGGCCATTCGGAAAGTTTTTCCCGTCTGGTCTTTTCTGAGAAACTGATACTTTCCTATCAGTGAGATGTCTCCCAGGTTTCTCCCATTGCCCAGTCCTGAAGAAAATTCAAATAAATAGTTCAGGTAATTTACATGTACGCCTACCAATATTTTGGGGGTAGGTAGATAATGGTAAATGAAAGGGGTATTGATAAACCGCCCTCTATTGGTATGACGAATTTCCGTCAATGTCCTGACCGTAGAATTCCCTGCTCCCAACATGATAGGCTTATCAGTCAGAATGGGAGGGCCCTGAGCAAAAGAAATTTGATAGATTAGTGTTATTCCCAAAATGGAAATAAGATGTTTTAGCTTCATATATGAGAATTAACAAATTGACAAAAGGGTCAATTCATTTTCTCATAAGCGGAAAGACTGTACAAAAACAGGTATGTCTACCTCTGGCAGAGGGGGCGTATATGCCCGCTGCCCTTTGTACAGCTCAAAAGAGGAATGATAGGTGGATAAAGGAGCCTCTGATAAGAAATCTATCTCCAAGCTCTGGAAGGTAGTTACTTCTACCTGCTGGTAATCTTCATCCAGGAAGAGCGTATAACTCTCATCCTCACAACAAGGAGGAGGAGCTTCAGCAAAGGTGGGATAGTTAGTAGCTTCTGGAGCTTCCCATCCACAGCGGGTAGCAAAAGTGTTAAAACAGCTATTAGTCTGTTCGTAAAGACTTACTGCCTTCAACCTTCCGAAACAGTAGTGCATACTCAGGTTGAACCCTAATGCCGTAAACAGCATCAGACCAGCCAAAAGGCTTACTGAAATAGTATGCAGATGTTTCTTTAACACAGTCTCAATATACGTATTCTTTTCTGGATGTGTTTTCGCTTGTGCTAAACTGATTAAAAAAGAATCCCCAACCGCAATCATTAGTAGAGAAAGGTTGGGGAAAGGTAAGCTTAGTTTACTTACTTATTCTGGATCACCTCATCTGATGTAGACATGGCATTATTTACGGTGGAGATGAGTTGGTTTTTTGCATCT
>JBCBKZ010001013.1:0-1227 GCA_038520955.1 Bacteroidota bacterium
CTGGTCTAAAGCTTTAGACCAGGAGCTTACCTATCTGGAAGACTTCATAGAACTGGAAGAATTACGACAAGATCATAACTTTGAACTGGAACTTAGGCTCCCTCCAGTTGATACTTCTTCCTATTTAATCGCGCCCTTTTTGTTAATGCCTTTTGTGGAAAATGCCTTTAAGCACCTCTCCCAAAATCCCAGGGAGAAAAACCGTATCGTACTCCACATAGACTTACAGAACGGAAAGCTTTTATTCTCCATTTCGAACTCTACTTCTATCACCTATCAAAAGACTGAGGATATCTTATCTTATGGAGGAATAGGATTAAAAAACGTTAAACGAAGATTAGATTTAATCTATCAGGATCAGTATGAACTTCATATTGATCAACAAGAAGATTTCTATGAGGTGAAACTGGAATTGGCCTTACTGGCTGTAGGTAGCAAACAACTGATTCAATAATATTCTCATGCAGATACAGTGCGTAACCATAGATGATGAGCCCTTAGCAAGAGAATGTATTGCTAACTATGTGAGGGAGATAGATTTCCTGAAAATAGTAGGAAGTGCCAATAATCCTATGGAACTAGGGAAGATAATGGATATGGCTAAGGTAGATCTACTTTTCCTGGATATACAGATGCCTGTGATGAGTGGAATAGACTTCATAAAATCTTCTTCTCATACGCCTATGGTCATTCTCACCACTGCTTTTCCCAATTATGCTGTAGAAGGGTATCAGCTGGAGGTGATAGACTACCTCTTAAAACCCATCACTTTCAACCGCTTTTTCCAGGCCGTTAACAAAGCCAAAAAACACCACCTTCTTCACCAGTCCAAGCAGGATCAACTTTCCCCAACTGAAGACTCCTTTTTCATTAAGTGCGACCAGAAATATGAAAAGATCTACTTTGAGGATATTCTGTTTGTGCAAGCCATGCAGAACTATGTCCACATATTCACTACCAAGGGTAAGTTTACCACTTTACTCTACCTCAAGAATGTGGAAGAAAACCTGGATAAGCAGAGGTTCATTCGCGTACACAAGTCTTATATCGTAGCCCTAGATAAGGTAGAGAGAATCCATGATCAAGAAATACACATAGGGGCCCACAGGATTCCCATTAGCAGAAATAATAAGGATGTAGTGGTAGAAAAGGTTCTCAACGGACGTCTATGGAAGCGTTAGAAAATGAACCCACGAATCCACTAATTGTCCCGAATTACATTAACTA
>JBCBKZ010001014.1:0-1172 GCA_038520955.1 Bacteroidota bacterium
CATTTCTTCTTGAGCTTCTATTAGCTTTGCCTCTTCAAACTCTTTTTCTGTAATGGCTTTGATAGAAGCTCAAGAAGAAATGGCAGCAGATTCTACTACTGTAGAGTAAGCACAATTTCATGCACATAAAAAAAGGGATTCCTTTTGCAGGAATCCCTTTTTTATTTCATTCTTTATCCTATTTCATTCGGGGAGCAGTGATTTTGGCTACTACAGTTTGTATATCCCTACTCTGGCCTGTTTTCTCTGTTACTGACACCTTAATAGGCACATTTCCATCAAAGTAGTTGATCCCCACCAGCATATCAATCTTAATCTCCCTGATCTCACCTGGTTGAAGTGCCAGAAGCGATAAGTCTTCCAGTGGGGTTTCTATTAACACCTGCTTAGGCACATCAAAGTCGAATACCAGCTCTCTGGCCACAGAGTTCCCCAGGTTTTGGAGGTCCAACCTTAAGGTGAAAGGTTTCTCCCTAGCAATTCTGTTATTAGCAGTAAAGAACTTGTGGCTGGTGAAGCGGAGTTTGGCCTTTCTGGCCACATCTGCTGTATTCACCGCATAAGAAATCTGACCTGCACTATCACTATTCTCTATGATTCTAAACTTCAAGCTTGCAATTCCTGCTGCCAGCGAGCTATCACTCTTAATGACCAGCTTTACAAATTTCTCTCCGCCAGGAGCTATGTTCCCGTAGTTTTTAGGCGCAGGAAGTTCCAGGCCTCTGATCCTATCATCAATTAAGGTTCTTACCGTTACGTTATTAGCTACATACTTCCCTTTATTCCTGATGTTAAAGGCTATGAGCACGCTCTCCCCTACATCAATGGTGTTATTATCATTGATGTCATTGAAGGTAGGAGAAGCATCATACTCTATCTGAGGATACCCAAAATCAATGGTTACCGAATTGGAACGGCCGACTACCGGCTGTGCCTCCACCAGAAAGCATGTCCCTGTTATCAGAGCGATAAAAAAGACCCATTTGTACATCTGCTTTCGCATAACTTGTTAAGTGTTATTTCCTAATAACAAATCTTTTCACCTGTTCATAAGACTCATCTCTTCCCTTCACAGTCAGTTTATAGAGATACACTCCATTAGATAACTGCTCACCTGAAGGATGATTCAGCTCTACTCTTTCTTCATGGAATCCTTCTCCCAGTCTACCCTC
>JBCBKZ010001015.1:0-1152 GCA_038520955.1 Bacteroidota bacterium
TAGGCAAACTGGCTGCTATCAAGCTAGCCAAAGAAGGACATACTGTATACTTACACGGAAGAAATGCAGAAAAGCTCTCCAAGCTAATCGATGAAATTAAATCCACTACCTCAAATGAGAGCATAGATGGATTTGTGGCAGATTTCTCCGACCTGGATGCAGTCAAGAAGATGAGCCAAGAGGTACTTGAAAAAGTAGCTTCTCTGAATGTACTCGTCAACAATGCAGGCATTTTCAACAGCAAGCCCCTTGTCAATAAGGAGGGAATGGACATTCGTTACATGGTGAACTACCTGGCACCCTGGGTACTAACGGAGGCGCTCCTTCCCATACTGGAAAAAGGAACTGATCCAAGGCTGATAAATCTTAGTTCCGCCGCCCAGGCTCCCGTTTCTTATGATATTCTCCAGGGTAAAGGTAATGGCTCAGAACGGGCTACTTATGCCCAGTCAAAGCTGGCTATCACCATGTGGAGCTTTTATCTGGCGAAGACTCACCCCAACCTATCTGTCATTGCCCTCAACCCAGGTTCCCTTCTCAACACCAATATGGTTAGAGAAGCCTTCGGACATCACTGGTCCTCCGCAGATAAGGGCGCCAACATCATCCATGAGTTGGCCATCTCAGAAAAGCACAAAGGTATCACTGGCAAATACTACGACAATGACCAAGGCGGCTACGGACATGCACATGCAGATGCTTATGACGATCAGGAGGTAGAGAAATTGATAAAAACCACAGCAGAAATGCTTAGTTAGGTTAGTCGAGGATCTATTCTCAAGAGGCTTAGGGTTTCATACTTAGGAACTCTTTTTCTTTCTCATAGTCCCTTTGAAATTGGTTTTTGAGAAAAATATTTTCGGCATATTCAGCCATAAGGTTTTTGTACATAGATCTGTGGTTGGTCATAATGAATATGCCAAAACCCTGATTCGGGAAAATTAAGGCAAAAGCATTCTGTCCATCAATCCCTCCATCGTGGTTGAGAATTTTTCGACCATCTACATAAACAATAGCCCAGCCTATTCCCCAGAAGGATGGGAATTCGTAGTCATTAATGGCATGTGGGATTGGTTCTACACCAAAAGATCTGATAAATTGGTTACTCATGTTCGTAAATGAAGGAAAGCACCAAGGTGATGCTTTCCTCTC
>JBCBKZ010001016.1:0-1078 GCA_038520955.1 Bacteroidota bacterium
AAGGGATTACGATCTCTTTATCTGCTAACTCATTAAAGCCAGGTAAGGAGAGTTGTAAAATGGCTAAGGAAATAAGTCCCGCCAGAAAACTCACTAATAAGGACTCACTGAGAAACTGACTCACCAACTGCTTCCGCAAGGAACCCACGGCTTTTCTGATCCCTACTTCTCTGGCACGTTTTTCTGAGCGAGCTGTACTAAGGTTCATAAAATTGATGCATGCCAGTAATAGTACAAAGATGCCTGTGATGCCAAATAGCCATACGTACTGGATTCTTCCACCTACCAATTCTCCATTCTCAAAGTTGTCATAGAGGTGCCACTTGGCCATAGGGAAGACAAAGTGTTCAGGCTTGTATTCAGGATTAAACTCTTTTTCCACATCTTTAATCTTCTCACTGACCGCTTCAAAGGTGGTATGTGGCGCTATCTGGGCAAACAATTGAAATGAGTGATTATCCCACTGATCTCCTGCCTGATCTACCCACTGGTTTTCTTTTACATAAAAATCCCAGGGTACCAGTATATCTACATTCTTGAAGCTGGAGTTATCTGGAAGGTCCTTGTAAACAGCGGTAACTTTTAGATCAGACTGGTTATCATACTTGATGATCTTCCCATAGGGGTCTTCATCCCCGAACAATGCAGTAGCTACCGGCTCCGACAGCATAATGGAATTAGGCTCACTCAAGGCATCTTCCATACTACCATGGATGAGCTCCAGGGAAAGCATTTCCGGGAAGATGGGCTCCACATGCATGCCCGCTTCATTTAGGTGTTTATCTCCATAGGAAAGCTGGTGAGGCCAGTTCCATGACGCAAAAGAAATATGATCAAAGTCCTCACTGAAGTTTTCTTTTAATAAAGGACCCAGAGGAATGGGAACAGACACACTTGCTTTTTTCTCCCCATTATAAGACTGGTGAAGCATGATCTGCCCCAGCCTGTCATAGTTTTCATGATACGTATCATAGGTCAACTCATCATATACCCATAAGCCGATCAGCATGGCTACTGACATTCCTATGGATAAACCCAATACGTTGATAAGGCTAAACCACCTCTGCTTGATGAGGTT
>JBCBKZ010001017.1:0-1055 GCA_038520955.1 Bacteroidota bacterium
GATATCATCGGCTTCAGTCATTGGATGGAGAGTGTGGGTTGGTTAGAGAGTGAGCCTAATTTGAAACCTAAATCTGAAGAGAATCCTTTGGGCTTCGACTATGAGAATCAGATAAAGGTGCTTAACTCACCTACCTTGACCTTGAAGGGGGGAGGAGTCCTGGAAGTAAAGACGGATCATCTTTCTGCCGAAGCGGAACATTTAACCACCCTGTATTCCAAAGATCTGGATGCCCTCTTTACGTCAGATTTTTGTTACAATGGCGTTCACTTATGGTTAGGCCAGGGAGTTGATCCTGATCATATGGCCAACTGGAAATGGGAGCTTCAACAACTAAAGGAGAAATACGGTGGCACCAACACCAGAATTTATCCGGGTCATGGTCCAGATTCAGATAGCCAACTATTTGATTTGGTCCTGGGTTACCTGGAAAATTTTGAGGCTACCATAAAAACTTCCGACACTAAGGAGGAGGCCAAGGATAAGATGAAAGCCTTATATCCAAGCTGGGAGCAATCCGATTTCCTGCTCCTCTACAGTGTAGAGTATCATATGGGATTGAAAAAAGAAACCTCAGGCTGAAGTACTGCTACTCTTGAGAACATAAGTTAGAACACCTAGAGTCATTAGCTGGCTCTTTTAGCCAATTCGTTTTCCAGGGCCTTTAGTTGTCTGCCAAAGAGGGAATTGGCGAGGCTCATGAAGCCCAGGGCAAGGGCAAGTATGGGAATGGCAATATTGGAAGTGCCTTGTACGAAGAAGACATATAGTAATGCAAGCGCCACCACTATCATAGCTCCCATCAGGATGCTTCTAAAGGTAGTAAGTACTTGCTGTTTGCGTTCCAGCTCTTCTTGAGGATCCTTTGCTAAAGGGTTTTCTTTTTGTGCCATAAGAGTTGATTAGTGTGATAGAGGATTAACAGGAGAAGGTACCCTTAAGTATTTCTGGTTTCCAGCTCTTTTTTAATCCAGTGTAGCCGTTCCTATGCTCATTCTTTCTGTTGCATTCATGATAGTGGCTAATGCCCTATTTGGGAGAAAGCTCAAATGGAT
>JBCBKZ010001018.1:0-1014 GCA_038520955.1 Bacteroidota bacterium
GGCAGGGATTGATTCAAATATTGGGGGAAGAGTTGATCCGTCTTAATCCTTCTTTTGGTGGAAGTGCCGCTCTGGCACCCAGGCAACGTTTTTACGCTACCTGGGCTCACTAGTGTCTTAATCCTTCTTTTGGTGGAAGTGCCGCTCTGGCCGAAACTTGGAACAAATAGGTGTTGATGCTTCCATATCGTCTTAATCCTTCTTTTGGTGGAAGTGCCGCTCTGGCACTTCAACAAAGAACAAAAAGAGATTTATAATTCTCGTCTTAATCCTTCTTTTGGTGGAAGTGCCGCTCTGGCTCTGGACTTTACAACCGTGTCTACAGATTCCTTTTAGTCTTAATCCTTCTTTTGGTGGAAGTGCCGCTCTGGCTCTAATATTCACAGCTTTACCCTCAATCCTAGAGAAGTCTTAATCCTTCTTTTGGTGGAAGTGCCGCTCTGGCGATTTTCTAAAGAATGCCCCGGCTTTTAGCCAGTCGTCTTAATCCTTCTTTTGGTGGAAGTGCCGCTCTGGCCTTACAACGATTTAGATGAATGCTATACGGCGTTGCAAGTCTTAATCCTTCTTTTGGTGGAAGTGCCGCTCTGGCCTATCTTCAGAGGAAATAGTAGAGTTTAACTACCAGGTCTTAATCCTTCTTTTGGTGGAAGTGCCGCTCTGGCTCGTACCTTAGCAAATGTAGCAACAAGGCTATCCTAAAGTCTTAATCCTTCTTTTGGTGGAAGTGCCGCTCTGGCCAGAACATTCGAGATTTATACAAACAGGCTGATTCTCGTCTTAATCCTTCTTTTGGTGGAAGTGCCGCTCTGGCCAATACTTTTTTACCCAACCTTCAGACTATATTGTAGTCTTAATCCTTCTTTTGGTGGAAGTGCCGCTCTGGCCACGGTGGAAATAAAGCTTACTGTACCAACTTAGGGGTCTTAATCCTTCTTTTGGTGGAAGTGCCGCTCTGGCCATTGTCTTTATTGATGGAATGTTGGATGAAAGGTTGTCTTAATCCTTCTTTTG
>JBCBKZ010001019.1:0-1010 GCA_038520955.1 Bacteroidota bacterium
TGGGTTCAAGTTTTTCCACTAAGGTTCTCACGTGAGCTCAAAACTCCATATTCCCAGCTGGGTATTTCGGTATAAGCCAAGGTTATCAATGAGGCATCTCGCTGTTGGACCAGGGACTCTCCCCAGGCATTATAGGCGTTTAGTTCCCAGGGAATACTCAATCCTTCTTTGGGGAGTAAGGGAGGTGCCTCTTCCTTGATGGACTGCACTATTAAAGGCGAAGGGTCTTCCACCTTATGGAGATAGCCAAAAGCTTCCCCTCTAAGGGTCAGACCAACTTCTCCTTTAATCCAGACATTCATATACTTACCTCTCAAAATCTGACCCTCCCGCAGTACTTTTCTAAATAGTCCTGTCTCAATGACCCTACTCTCAAGTTCCAGTATTTCAATGGTCTCCCTGGTATAGTCTGATAAGGGCTGTCTGGAAAAAATGGTGGTGTAGTATTCAGCTATCCTGGCAGGTCCATCAATCAAAGGATGGAATTCTGCTACCAAAATCGCATTCGGAGCGTACAGGTCTTCTTTTAATCCAAATGAATGGCTTTTGGCAGCTTCTATGATCATCGCATTCTTTTGTGCCAGTTCCTCTTTTATGGCTTCTTGGCCCATCATACCCTGAGCAGAGCTTATCTGATAGCTAAGTGATAGAAGGCAAATAGTAAGACATAAGGGTAGCCCCTTCGTTGGGTTCTTAATTTGATCCATTCTGTAATAGGTTAAGTATGTGACTAATTTGATTACAGGTAAAAGAAGGGCATTCAGTCATCAACTATTTCTGAAATTGATGAAGGGTAGAGAATAATTGCTGTAGAGAGGAAAAAAGAGATTTCAGGGGGTATTTACTTTTTGTCAAAAGAAACCAACCTTTCAGCAATTAGAATGGCTAGCTTGTATAGCAGGATATTTTTTGGGGAAGGAATTCTCTATTTTATGGGTTCAAGTTTTTCCACTAAGGTTCTCACGTGAGCTCAAAACTCCATATTCCCAGCTGGGTATTTCGGTATAAGC
>JBCBKZ010000101.1:0-11315 GCA_038520955.1 Bacteroidota bacterium
CTCTGAACTGGGAAAAGGATAGGTTTTATAAGGATTTACTAAAGTAATCTCTCCTACAACCTGGGAATCTCCATAAAGAATTTCGTCCCTTCTCCTATGGCGCTTTCTATGTTCCATTTACCTTTTATATTCTCCAGGCGAGAGGTGATGTTTCTAATTCCATAGCCGTTACTAGCCTCATTTATATCAAAACCTTTTCCATCATCACTAACGGTTATGAGGATGATTTCATCATCTTCCGAAATACTAATCCAGCCATTCTCCGCCTCAGCATGTTTCAGAATGTTATTGATGATCTCGAGAATGATGTTGTATATATGGTAGCTCAAGCTTCCAAAATCAAAGCCCGGCTGGGTATTCACCACCAGATTAAACTGGACTTTGTTATTCTGATTTAGCTGTCCCAGTAGATTCTCTAATGCAGGAACCATTCCCACCTCCTCTACCTTCTCAGGCATAAGATTATGTGAAATGAATCGCACATCTCCATACACATCGTTGACCAGTTCCAGGGTCTTATTGAGGATCTTTTGGCTCTTTTCATTCACTGAGGGACTTACCGCTTCCAGTTGCCAGCGGATAGCGGCAATCTTGGTATTCAGGTTGTCATGCAGTTCAGTGGCCATCCGCTTACGTTCCAGAGTTTGGCCTTTAAGCTGTGCCAGCAGGATTTCCTCATTCTTTTTCTCCAGCTCATCATTCTTCCTTCTGAGGCGCAGGTTGAGCCAGCTTATAAAAGCAATAAGCACTACTCCTAAAATGAGAATCCAGAATAGATAGTCTCTAGACTGTTGAAGATTCTCATTCTGCAGTCTGATGATCTCTTCCTCTTTTTCTTTGGAGTCAAACCTTGCCTCTAATTCTGCATACCGCCCGGCAGCAGCATCTTTTTTCATGCTATCCTGCGCAATATTATACTTTTCATAGTAGTGGAGCGCATTCTCGTAATCTCCTACAGCTTTATAGGTTTGATACAGCTGTTGATCAGCTCTGGCAATAAACTCTATGAATCCAGAAGCTTGTACATACTTATAAGCCTCCTCTTTCAACTTTAACGCTTGTGCATACTTCCCCTGTTCCTCCAGTGGTTCAGCCTTATCCACATATAGGGCGTAGATGACCCCGTAGTTATTCGCTTGTTTAGCCAGATCCAGAGATTTTTGAAAGTACTTTTCAGAAGAATCTACCATTCCCAATCTACGGTACACATTGGCCAAGCCATGATAGTTATCTGACTCAAAGTAGCCATAGAAACCGTGCTCCTGTATGAAATCCTGAGCTAAGAGGTAATACTTACTGGCAGAGTCAAACTTTTGTTGACCAAAGGCACTGTAATAGTAGTAATCACCGAAGAAGTCCAGCATTTTTAGCTGATTCCGAATTTCACCAGACTGCTTCGCATACACGTTAGCTTCCTGGAAAGTCGCCATGGCTTCCTCATATAGGCCAGAATGGAGTAATATGAATCCAGAGCCAATTAGCGCAGTAGATAAGTCATTATAGGGAGGATCAGCATTTCTCAGGCTATCTACGGCCAGATTATAGAAGTTCAGGCCTTGATCCATGTCTCCCTTGAGTTCAAAGAAACGGGCTTTCACGCGCATATTTATCCCAAAGGCCTTTGGCCAGGAAGAAACCCCGGAGTAAAGGTCCATGCTATCGAGTAGAGATTCTGAAAAATCTACCCGCTCATTGAGCTGCCAGATAGCATAAGCAGCATAGTCTTTGATGGTGTGGGTATCCTGCTCTATGGGATCTTCTAACTGGGTACTAATCAGGAATTTCCGATAAAGCGAGTCAGCCCCCTGAGAATACAGGAGGCAACCCGATAAGCTAAAGCTTATCACTAGACAGACACGTAATAATGATGTTTTCACATTAGCTTATACTTGAGTGCAAATTTAACAAGACCAATCGAGTTCTTTACTTGTAGTTTTTTGAATATGTTATGACGATGTGTTTCCACCGTTCCAACACTAATAAACAGTTTATCGGCTATCTCAGCTGAAGAATTCTCCTGTACAATCAACTTAATGATTTCAATTTCTCTTTTAGTCAGGTGCTTGAGTTTCTCACTTACGTCTTCTTCCCCATCCCCACTAAGTAAGGACTTCATGACTTCCTGTCCATAATGGAGTTGTCCAGAAGCTACTACCTTTATGGCATTCTCTAGTTCTTTCTTGTCTGCTTTCTTCATCACATAGCCAGAGATCCCTGCCTTAAATGCATCACGTATGCGATCTCCCTGATCATTCACTGTAAGCATGAGAATTTTCATATCAGGGATAGCTTCCTTTACTTGAAAACTCAACTCTACTCCATCCAGAAAAGGCATAGTCAAATCCGTGATTAGTACATCTACCTCTTTTTCCTTCAATGCAGGTAGCACCTTGCGGCTATCATTGACCGTCCCTACTACTTCCACCCCTTCCATCAGCTCGAACAATAGTTCCAGGCTATCCAAAATGATCTGATGATCGTCAACAAGAAATACGCGAATAGGTGCTGACATCTATATGTGGTTATACGCTATAAAAGTTCCGGGAAATCACCTCTAAAAAATTCATCAGCTTACTGAAAGTAATAGTTTAGCCCGAACTGAATGATAATTATGGTGTAATCCAAATCTTCATTCAGGTCAGTAACATCCCTTCCAGATAAGGAAGTATTTCCGAAATTACCAAAATCTGCTCTAAATAGGCCACTGACACTTAGGTTCTGGAGAAAGAAATAATGTAAGCCCCCTCCTACGGCTCCTCCCCAACCACTACTTTCTGACTCGAAGAATACCACCTGATCAAAGGTGATAGGATCTATGGTCAGGCTTTGATTACTTAGAGAAGCTTCAAGGAAGGGTCTAACCGCTCTTAAAGTAGCTCCAAAATTATACCTGCCTCCTATATGGAAGTTTGATATCCTATAAGTATCAAATGAAAAATCACTTGAGATTCCCGCTACGCCATATTCTGCAAAAACTTCTATGTTTTGGGTAATGCCATAGCCAGCACGGATGCTGATGCCCAAGCCACCATCTGAAAGATCATCTATTTCGCCAAAGTACTGGCTTTCAGTACTCCATGAGGTAAACTGTCCGTTAAGGTTAAGGAAGAATCCCTGTGTAGAGGACACTATATCCTGTGCATAAGCGGATACACCGACTAGCAATGCGCTTATGAAAATGAGGTGTTTCTTGAAATGATACATAAGGCTAATAATTAAGGGTAATAGTTGTTGATTTAAGTTTGATTTTGTTGAGTTGGAGGCCCTTGTTGAAGATGACCTCTGTACGGGAGAGATTGCTATACTCTGGATAGGAGACTGTCAGCCATTGTCCACCGGCAGCCTGAACGGCTTGTAGTTCAAAGGCCAGAAAAGCCTTCTTTCTTCCATCTGATTTTCGGGCTTTCTTAACTACCGCTCTCACTCTAGCTCCCTTTTGGATGACAAGGTGCCCTCCCTGATACACAGGACTTACAGTACTCAAATAGACAGTCTGGCCCTCACGATTATTATCCGAGGATAGTCTCTGGGAAAGTCTGGCGGATAGAAATGTATCCGGTACTCGTACCCTGACAGTTCCTGAAGGTCTTTTCTCAGGTTTAGGAGCTACAGGTTCTTCTTCTATTTCCGTAGAAGGGGACTGTTCTCCTCTCACACTTGATTTGGTTTCCTTTTTTTCAACTGGCTGATTTTTGATCAACTCAGCACTCTCTTCAGTAGGCCTGGTCGACTTCCGTTGTGTTTCCGTCTTCCTCTCTGGCGTACGCTTTTCTACTTTTTCTGTAGACTGCTTACGATCTTTGGAGCGACTCTCTCTGCTTGTAGGTTCCTTCTTCTTAGGATTTTCAGTAGGCTGAGCGGTAGAGAACTTTTCAATAAATTCTATGGCTTTAGGTTGTTCATTTGGAAGTGCCTGGCTTGACTGTAGGCCTTCATTACTTGAGAATGTGCTCAGTTCCTCATTTAATTCTGCTGCTGCTTCCTCTTGATCCAGTTCATTAGTAGTGGGCTTATCAGACCCTCGGTTTATTCCCAAAAAGAGAATGAAGAGACAAAAAATAGCCGCCCCCGCCAATATTCTTAGATCCAGATCGAAGGGAAGCTTTACCTGCCCAAGTGAAGGGAGAGTAAGCTTGTCCAGTACTGAACTCAGGTTGAAGGTCGGGATAGAGCCGACTTTTTCAGGGGATACTTTTTGGCTTATGAGTAGAGGATTTACTTTTCCTGCAGGATGAATTTTCTCTAACTCACGAATTACTTCCTGGGTATCCTTGTATCTCTTTGTAGGCTGTTTGTGTGTTAACTTTTTGATGACTTGTGCTAACCTTCTATCCACGCCAGCAAGCTGGAAACTGGGTTGTTTATGGGCAATCTGATACATAAGAGATGCCTCACTACTGGCGTTGAAAACTGTTTGGCCTGTTACCATCTCATGTAGCATGACGCCAAGTGCATATAAGTCAGAGGCCTGTGAGGGAACCCCACCTTTTACCAACTCTGGTGAGAGGTACTCCAATGTCCCAATGACACTATTCTGTCGGGTCATACGCTCAGAATGCTCAAGTCTGGCTATCCCAAAATCCATGAGTTTGACAAAGCCACGCTGGGTAATCATGATGTTCCCCGGTTTCAGGTCCCTATGCATGATTCCCAGCTCATGGGCCGCACCAAGTCCTTCTAATACTTGTATGGCGATCTTGACTGTTTCCGATTCTGATAACTTTCCTTGTAGCTTCAATACATCATCCAGACCTTTCCCCTTAACATATTCCATGACGATGAAATGGTTATTCTCATGGTTCTGGAAATTAAAGAGCGTAGCTACATTAGGATGAGAAATACGTGCTGACAAATGGGCCTCATTTTGAAAGCGCTTAAATGAGTCTGGATTATTCACCAGGAAGGGGTGTAGCATTTTGATGGCTACCGCTCTGTTTAGGGTTAAGTCTGTGGCCCTGTATACAGTTCCCATCCCACCTTCTCCCAGGCGCTCATTTATTTGAAAATTGGAAAGCTTACGACCAATCATGACTAGTTGAATTCTTGGGTTTTCTTTAAACTTTGGCTTGCGTTTTCCAGCAGGGTTTCCACTATCAGGACTGAGATATTGTCATGCCCACCTCTTTGCTTGGCCAGGGCTATCATATCCTCAGCAGCTGAACTTATGTCCCGGGTTCTTAGAATGTGAGCTAGCTCTTCTGACTGTAAATACTCGTACAGCCCATCACTACAGAGCAGAAGTTTGTCTCCTTCCTCAAAGGAAAGCTCTGCTAAGTGGAAGTCGGCTCTCAGCTTGGGTTTGGTTCCCATGGCTTGAGTGATCACATTCTTCTGAGGATGATTGAGGCTATCCTTATAGCTAATCTTGCCGGTATCAAGCAGATGTTGTACGTAGGTATGGTCCTTGGTAAGCTGGTGGATTTTCCCCTCCTTCAGGATATAAGCCCTACTGTCTCCTACATGCCCTATAAACATCCTTTCCCCAATCAAAATCACAACGGTACAAGTGGTTCCCATTCCTTTTAGAGAAGCTTTTCTGCTTGCCTTCTGAAAGATGGCCTTATTAGATTTTTCAAAGGCTCTTTCTAAAGACTCGAGAATAGGATATTCCGTATCAAAGTAATCTCTGGAGATAATATCTACTGCCATCTTGGAGGCTATCTCCCCACTACTATGACCTCCCATTCCGTCAGCTACCATGGCCAGACAACCGTGTGAAGACCGAATCTTTTCATCAAAGGGTCTCATGAACACAAGGTGGTCTTCATTGATTTCGCGGACGCAACCTACATCTGTTGCTGCTACTGCCCGGTACTCAAGGGTGGTGCTGGTATCAAAAGACACTTGTCTGGTTTTCTGCTTTTTACGGAATGGGAAGATCATAATGGGAACTTGATAGATATTGGCTATTCCTTTTTTGCTTACTGGATAACAGGTGTTAGGTGCATGAGGTCGAGTCCATACTTGATGGGGATGGCAAAGGTGATACGAGCGCCTTCAGCCGAGGTCAGAGAAGCGGCAAAGATGGCTATCACATCTCCGTTTTTGTCAAATACAGGTCCTCCGCTGTTTCCAGCTCCAGTTTCACTGGCGGTTAGCTGGTAATAATCTCCCATGCTGTAATACCCGCTTAGTTCGGCTCTGCTGGACATGTTACTTCCTCTAATCACTTTTCCTATGGAACCATCAGTGATGGTAGGATCCGGCACAATTTTCACATCTCCACTGGCTCTGAAAGCGTCATTGGTCGCACGACCGTATACTACTGTAGGTGATATCCCAGGGTAACCCATCACGGCGATTCTTTCTCCCTGAGCTACTTCATCTCCGTTTTCCTTCATGGTAACAGGCGTCATGTCTGCTGTGTGATCTATTTTCAGCATAGCCACATCATGATTAGGGCTAGACTGCACAAAACGGGCTTCTATTCTTCCATCTGTCTTAGGGAAGGTTACGGTTAGGTAGGTTCTTTCTCCTGTGATGTTCTTGCCTGATACAGGCTCTCTTCCAAATGTCTGAGACTCAGATGGGATCCAGTTTATAGGGGCTCTTACTGTTCCAGTAACTGTCCATTCTCCGTTTACTAATTGTAGTAACTGACCTTGTGCGGCATTAGGAGGGAATGTGTAAGGGTATTTCCATGGTTCAGCTATATGCTTGTTTGTCATGATATATCCGCGAGGATCTACTATGAATCCACTTCCAGATAGCTGTGAAACGGCTATAGGCACACCAAATTCTGTATCTTTCTTTAGACCTAAGAGGGGCTCAATTACACCCGGAGAAACTTCTATGAACATGGGGACCTGATACTCCTGTCCGGACTGCTCATCTGTTTGTAGGGTATACTGGTGGTAAACATCATCTCCCGTAGGTGCGTGGATGAGTCTGTATCCAAATTCAATGAATACTACCTTTCTGCCATTGTCTCTGGCAATCATAGCAGCGTCCATCCCTACATTAGTTTCCGTTACGGTTCTCACAATGACAGAATCCTTCTGAATCACTACCTTCTCTGAAGGAAACAGATTGCTCTTAAAGGTATAGCCCAGAGTAGCTGCCAGTAGGAGAACTGCCCCTACTACTGAGAATAAGGTCTTTTGAGATTTCTTTCTTTCAGTTACGATGGCTCTCTCGAAGGTATCTTTTCCTATTCCTGCTTTGGCAGGTGTAGTAGTCATTTCTTCTCCTATAGGATACTCTGCTGTAGCTTCCATAACGGGAAGATCTATCAACTGAGTAGCAGCGCTATCTGTGATGGAAGGGTTAGTATCAAACAGGAAGGAAGGTCCTTTAGCGCCCAGGCTGATTCTATCTCCTGGCTTGAGAAGCTGTGTACCTGAGATTTTCTGATCATTTACATAGGTCCCATTCAGGCTGCCATTATCAGTAATCATAAAGGTACCAGGAGTATCTCCTTTAGAAATAGCTCCATGCTCTCTACTTACTGCATTATCCTGCTCTGAGTCAAACTGGAGTTGGTTTCCTGAAGCTCTACCAAAGCTGATAGTATCATTAGCCTGGTAATCAAATTCCTCAATCTGGTTGGCTTTACTTCCCTTGAGGTGCTTAATGATGATATGTTTAATATCCGTTTTCATATTGTTGGATTTATGTGTTCGTAACAACATCATAAAGGTCCGTAGGATATAGCCTCTTCACCATCCATGCTTGACTACATATTAGATCAGGTATCCTTAGATTATATCTCCAAGTATCTTTCTATAGGGAAACCTATAGATGCCATCCCGGATGAGTGGGTAGGTGAGTATTTTTTGCTACAAATTCGCGAAATTACAGCATGGAAAGTGAGGTGCGAAAAATCATACATGTGGATATGGATGCCTTTTATGCGTCCATAGAACAGCGAGACGCACCTGAACTTAAAGGGAAACCTGTGGCAGTAGGAGGATCTCGTCAGAGAGGTGTAGTGGCAGCTGCCAGCTATGAAGCCAGAAAATATGGTGTGAGATCAGCCATGCCTTCCATGACGGCTTACAGGCTGTGTCCAGACATCATCTTTGTGAGGCCCCGTTTTGATACCTACAGAGATGTCTCCTACCAAATCAGAGAAGTGTTTTTCCAGTATACAGATTTGGTAGAACCCCTTTCATTGGATGAGGCTTATCTGGATGTGTCTGAGAATAAAGCCCAAATAGATTCTGCAGCTAAAGTTGCTAGAGAGATTAAACAGAAAATTCTCAAAGAAACGAATTTAACCGCCTCAGCAGGGGTTTCTGTTAATAAGTTTCTTGCCAAAGTAGCCTCAGGTTGGAATAAGCCAGATGGACTTACCCTGATCCCACCTGAGAAAGCAGTGGCCTTCATAGAGAAACTCCCAATAGAAAAGTTTCACGGCATAGGAAAAAAGACGGCTGAAAAGATGAAGAAGATGGGTATCCACTACGGGTCTGACCTTAAAATGTATTCAGAGCTTGATTTGGCAAGGAGGTTCGGCAAAACAGGCAGATGGTACTATCGCATTAGCAGAGGCATAGACAATCGAGCTGTACAGCCAGACCGAGTCCGAAAATCTGTAGGAGCAGAGAATACTTTCAGAGAGGACATCATTGAGTTAGATGATCTGCTGGAGAAACTGGAGCCCCTCACACGAAAGGTCTGCGAACGCATGAAAAAGATCGATAGCAGCGGGAGAACCATTACCCTCAAGATCAAGTATCACGACTTTGTGCAGACTACTAGAAGCAGGACCGTATCTTCTTATGTAAGCACCTTTGAAGAGATTTTTCCTGTGATTAAGGAGCTTCTGTATCAGCCTGCCTACCCAGAGAAAGAGATACGGCTACTTGGGGTCTCACTCTCTAACCTGATGGGAGAAGAACCTGATGAGCCACGGCAGTTGAGTTTTGATTTCAAGGAGGACAGGAGTCCTTGACCTGCATATGAACAAACAGGAGTTTGTTCATGTCTCTAATGGGCTTTTAAAACAACAATGGCTCCGGGTTTAAACCCAGAGCCATTGTTATGGTAGGTCACGCTCGATCCCGTTTGACTCTACTATCCCTGCCCATTAGCCCCAACGGGATGACGAAAGTAAACTAGCCAGCTGCAATTACCTTTTCTGCATAGGCTTCAGGATTATTCTCGAAAGAAACCTTGCAGCCATCACAACAGAAGTACACGTTGTGTCCCTCATAATCTATGGTATGCTTAGCAGTACTTTTCTGAACGGGCACCCCACAAACAGGATTGATGTAGATATCAGGATTCTGCTCCATAGTAGGTACCGGAGCAGCAGCTTCCTGTTTATCATCCCGCATTACCTGTACGATCTGAGCGAGTATACTGATAGCCACTTCTTCTGAGGTCTTGGCGTTGATGTCCAGACCCGCTGGTGTTTTTATTTGCTGAAGTCGTTCTATGGGGATCTTTACTTCACGAAGGTACTTAAAGACCGCATTGGCTTTTCTCCTACTAGCCACAAAAGCCACATAAGGTACAGGCGACCTAAGGGCGTTCTCCAGTAAAATCTCATCCTGTTCTCCCTGGGTACACACTACAATGAAGGTATTTGGTGTGAGCACATCCTCTTCCAGCTTTCCAGGCTGCAAGTGTTGATTAGCGGTGGGGTAGCTCACCTTATCTGCATCTGCAGCCATGGCAGATACCTGGTAGCCCATGGCAGAAGAAAGCTTAGCCAGGGCCATGCCTACGTGAGAACGACCCATGATAAATATATGCGGTTTTGGAAGTACAGGGTCTATATATACTTCCACACTTCCTCCACTATGACAAGTCATATGATATGAGATTACGCCTGATCTTTCATCTTTGTGGTCAGGACTGATGGATACCAGTCTGGCTTTTCCTTCCCTCATGGCCTCCTGTGCCTCTTTTACCACTATCCCTCTTGTACATCCCCCTCCTATCCAGCCCTTCACTTCCCCGGTTTGGGTAATGATAGCTTTATCTCCAGGCTTTCCTGAAGAAGGCACCTTTCTATTCACCACATATGCAGTAGCAAAGGGGGTATGAGAATTCTGAAATTCTCTCGCTTGTTGGAAAAAAGTATCAGACATTGATTAATAATTGTTCCAGTTCCAATAAACTATCCAGGTTATGCGCCGACTGAAATACGTCCAGGTGCGGAAGTGCTGCTTCCATTCCTCTTGCAGTAGGCGCATAGCCTTCCATTCCTTTCAATGGGTTTAACCAGATTACTTTAGAAGTACGCAAACGGATTTTGTTAAGTTCTTCTGCCAGCATCTCCGGCTTCCCTGTGTCCAGGCCATCACTTAATATAACCACCGTGGATTGACCAGCTAAACAGTGCTTGGCATGATTCTCATTAAAATCCAGAAAACACTCCCCGATCACTGTTCCGCTTGACCAGTTGTTAGCCTGTTCTGAGAGAATCAAAAGGGTTTTGGACAGATCACTGGCATCCAGATGATCACTAATACAAACCAGTCGAGTACTGAAGAGGAAGGCTTCTATTCTCTCAAAGTGTTCCTTCAATGCACATACAAATCGTAGCAGAAAGAAGGAATACTTATCCATTGAGCCACTCACATCCAGCATGATGACTAATCGCTGCTTACGCTTACGCTTGGTCTTAAATACGGGTTTGATGGGATCTCCTCCCTGTTCCAGACTTCTCCTGATGGTTTTTCTTAAGTCAAACAAGCCTTGTTTTTCGCTGGATTTCATCCTCCGCTTGATACGAAGACTCATTTGCTTCCATAGTTTCTCCGCCAGTTCTTCCAGGTATTCACTGTCTATTTGAGTCAGTTTAGTGAAATCCGTTTTCCGAAGTCTTTCTACCTGATTAGCCCCGCTGGTTTCATGGCTTTCCTCTTTTCCATCTTGCCCTTCTCCCATCCCCAGCATGACAATAGAAGCGGGCGTATTGGTACGTTTTAAAACGCCTTTTTTGGTGACAGTCCCTCTATTAATTCGCCTATCCTTCTGCCAGAACCTCTTGAAAA
Source organism: Bacteroidota bacterium (assembly GCA_038520955.1). Classification (GTDB taxonomy): domain Bacteria; phylum Bacteroidota; class Bacteroidia; order J057; family J057; genus JBCBKZ01. The sequence goes on from JBCBKZ010000101.1 coordinate 10,950, forward strand.
GTTCTTCAAAAGTGGCTCCTTCCTCTTTAGAATGGGCAGAAATGGATTTCCAGGCATGAGAAAGTTGCTGCTTATTATGAAAGAGAGGAGAATCAGCGGCCTCCAGCATTTCCATGCTTTCAGCTATCCCTACATTAAGTCCCTCATTCCGTAGAAGTTGGGCAAAGGCTAGCGTAGCTTGCTTTACATCTGGATAGGCCTCGTACATACTAGCTTACCGTCTCATTCACTTCTAATCCTACTGCTGCCAGGAACCTATCTACTCCTTCACTTCTCACCAGTTCTATATCATCAGCAGACTTTAACACACAGCCCAGGGTCTTCTCTATGTTTTCCTTGCTAATGTATTTATGCTCCAAAGCAAGC
>JBCBKZ010001020.1:0-820 GCA_038520955.1 Bacteroidota bacterium
TGATCTACTGCACGTGCTGTGAAAGCCATATAAGAGAGGGAAGGATTGACGCAAGATGAGGAAGTCATGCAAGAACCATCCGTCACATATACATTAGGTACTGCATGGATCTGGTTATGTCCATTGAGAACGGAGGTCTTAGGATCTCTGCCCATTCTGGCTGTCCCCATCTCATGTATGCCTTTTCCCATTCCGCCAATAGTATCAAAGGTCTGAATATCCTTTACGCCTGAGGCTTCCAGCATTTCTGCGGCATCTTCCTTCATCTGCTTCCTCATAGCTAATTCATTCTCCTTAAAATCAGCATCAAACACCACTAAGGGAAGGCCCCATTGGTCCTTCTTACTTTCATGCAGGTACATCCTGTTTTCATGATCAGGTAAGCACTCTCCAAATCCATTTAGGGCTACACTCCAGTTTCCGGGTTTATAAAGAGACTCCTTAAAGTCTGCACCATACCCATTAGCGTTTCCTCCTCTACCCCAGTTTTCTCTTTCAGCTCCTCCCTGATAGCCATACCCTCTTAGGAAGTCAGAGGTATAGGAGCCTTTATCTATGTTCCTGTAGCGGGGAATGTAGACGCCGTTAGGCCTTCTACCATCATAGTATTTATCCAGCATGCCCTCATAGGTCCCCACAGCTCCCACAAAATAATGGTGGTCCATCATATTGTGGCCCAGTTCACCACTATCGTTCCCTAGTCCGTTGGGGAATCTGGAGGAGGTGGAGTTGAGTAAAATCGCAGTCGACCCTACAGTGGAGGCATTACAAAAGATGATATCCGCGTAGAATTCCATCTCCTCCTTTGTCTCCTGGTCTA
>JBCBKZ010001021.1:0-794 GCA_038520955.1 Bacteroidota bacterium
TTCGAATTGCTGGATAAGAAGTTCCCTTTCTCAGATTTGGAGAAATTATACGCTACCCTGCTCGGCAGAGAAATAGACAGAAGAAACTTCAGAAAGAAGATCTTAAGCCTTAAGGTTCTGGATGAGTTGGATGAGAAAGTTTCTCAGGGACCCGGCAGACCGGCCAGTCTGTTTAGCTTCAATAAAGAGCGCTATTTCAAGCTCAAAGCAGAAGGCATCATTTTCGAAATTTAATTTTCCAGGAAATCTGGTGCTTAGGTCTTAGAACTTTCTATTTATCACATTTGGCTATGTCGTTTCGAGAGCCTCAACGACCTTATTGGGGAATCTTTTTTGAATCACTTAGGCATAAACTAAAATTTGAATAGTGCTGATTGAATTTCCCTTCGCTAACTTTCACTTTCTGGTCATTCTGACAAAAGATAGCTTGAAGTATTAGTTTTGGGAGGCCGCCTCACCACCGATCGTGAGCGGATTGAAGAGCTGCATTGGTGAGGCAAAGCGTTTTTGCTTCGTTTTGGGGCGAATGCCAAAATGAAGGCCCGCGGCAGGCGGCGCAACACTGGGTTATAGCTAACGCTTAATCATAATTGAGACTCATTTAAGCTTAGAGATAATCTGCCCTTTCATCTTGGGTTCCTCCTTTAGATCTACCAAAGCCTTAGCCAGTGCCTGCATGATCATCTCGTGTGTAGAGGGCTTCTGAATGACATCGGCAGAGGTGATAGGAATATGCCGAATGAGTTTCCCGCTCCCATGCAACACCCCTTCCGCATCATCCAGCAAAGTGCCCT
>JBCBKZ010001022.1:0-676 GCA_038520955.1 Bacteroidota bacterium
CTTCAAAGAGGATTCCCCGCTATCCATTCATACTAATGCGGGTTGTTTTCTTTGAAGGAGATGGTGGACGTGGGAAGGGGTTAACACGAGAACTCACCATGACTATTAATTCCTAAAAAAAGACCGTCATACCGTTGGGCTTGGAAGGTATGGACTGCGGGTCAAACGGTATCTAGAGTTGCTTCTGATCTGGGTTACGCGAGATCCCGGCTGACCCTACATTCAACACAAAGGCCCACCGGGATGATAATTCTAGGATAGTGGGGAATCCCTTTTTAAGGGGATGGTGGCTGTGTGAAGGGGTTAAATATTTACATGAGAATCCCCATTAGCTATTAATTCCTAAAAAAAGACCGTCATACCGTTGGGCTTGAAGGGTATGGACCGCGGGTCAAACGGTATCTAGCGTGGCTTCTGATCTGTGTTTCGCGAGATCCCGGCTGACCCCACTAGCAATGCGCCACATGCCCGCAGGGATGACGGAAAGGGTTAGCAGAGAATCCCTTGTAAAGGAGATGGTGTATGTGTGAAGGGGTTTGAAGCCCCCTACTCCTCCGGTTTTCCGAAAATCAGGTCCCAGATCTCATAGATGCCATACTTTTTTCTTTTGGCTTCAGATAAGATTTCCACCCTGGAAAAGTATATCTTCCACCTTCCAGAAGCCGAAAGAAAAAAG
>JBCBKZ010001023.1:0-597 GCA_038520955.1 Bacteroidota bacterium
TGAAATTCTAGTACATGATGGAAAATATTATTTGACCTATCAAACCGTAAAATCGCCCTATGTAGTCCGAGTAAAGAATCAAATTGGCCTCTCCTGGGCAGAATCTCCACATGGCCCTTGGACAAAAAGTGAAGAACCAATATTAAGCCCTGCGGATAACGGTAAATGGAAAGGCGATGAAGATAATCGCTTCAAAGTAGAGAAAAAAGGAGATTTCGATAGTCATAAAGTTCATGACCCCTGCCTACTCTTCTATAATGACCAATTTTACCTTTATTATAAGGGCGAACAAATGGGTGAGGAAAACACTTTTGGTGGTCGGCAAATCCGGCATGGAGTAGCTATAGCGGATAATCCACTAGGACCTTATGTAAAATCACCTTATAATCCTATTTCCAATAGTGGCCACGAGATTTGTGTATGGCATTATAATGGCGGTATCGCTTCGATGATCACCACAGATGGCCCTGAGAAAAATACGATCCAATGGGCTCCTGATGGCATTAATTTTGAGATTAAGTCTGTAATTAAAGGAGCTCCTCACGCTATTGGTCTGAACAGGAGTCTAGACACAGAAAAAGAACCCGCCGCAGCATT
>JBCBKZ010001024.1:0-317 GCA_038520955.1 Bacteroidota bacterium
CTGTCCGGCCCAACCCAATACGGTTTCATAAATCTGACCGATGTTCATACGAGAAGGCACCCCTAGCGGATTCAATACGATATCCACCGGTGTTCCATCTTCCAAGAACGGCATATCCTCTTGACGCACGATTCGTGCAACGATACCTTTGTTTCCGTGACGTCCTGCCATTTTATCTCCTACTTTCAGCTTACGCTTTTTGGCGATATACACTTTGGCCAACTTCATGATACCTGCTGGTAACTCATCCCCTACAGAGATGGTGAACTTGTCACGTCTTAGGTTACCTTGAATGTCGTTCAAAAGTTGAACGACAT
>JBCBKZ010001024.1:327-580 GCA_038520955.1 Bacteroidota bacterium
AGTTGTGAAGCAAATCTGCGACAAGCTCATTGGTCTTGTCATCGGTGGTCCAACTACCACTAATCAAGTGCGCGAAATCATCTACGGAATTCAACATCTTCACGGTGTACTTCTTCCCTTTTGGCAAAACTTCTTCGCCCAAATCGTTCATTACACCTTGTGACGTTTTACCGCTTACCAGACCGAATAGTTTCTCAACCAAAATGTCTTTCAACTGCTGGAACTTCACTTCATAATCCATTTCCAATCTAGA
>JBCBKZ010001025.1:0-547 GCA_038520955.1 Bacteroidota bacterium
GTATCTGCCCAGAAATTGGCCTCCAGTTCACGAATTTCAACGAAATTGGGCTTAGTAATAGAACTATCACATCCATTTACATCTACTACATGCAAAGTAATGTCATAAAATCCCGTATCTGCATAGTTATGGAAGGTGTTTGCAAGATGAGAGCCATTTCCATCCCCAAAATCCCAGGTATAGAACAATCCTGAGCCTGAAGAAAGACTGATGAAGGTGCTGTTAACATCTAAACAGTTTGTGGGAGGATTGACAGCAAAATTCGGGATAGGCTGGGTAATAAATGCCACATCGGATTTTTGCACAGAATCCTGACAGCCATCAGCATCGGTTACGATGAGGGATATAGTAAATAGATCCGGGGAGGCATAGGTATGAATAGGGTTTTGCAAATTAGAACTCATTCCGTCCCCAAAGTCCCAATTCCAGGTCGTAATCGTATTTGTACCCGTGGATAAATCCTGAACACTTAGATCGAAAGGAACACAACCTGCTGTACCACTGGTTATTTGAAAATCAGCATCTGGCCCCAGTGCTCGTATGCTGG
>JBCBKZ010001026.1:0-547 GCA_038520955.1 Bacteroidota bacterium
TTGCTCCTCATCGAACTGCTCTTGAGCACGTTCCACAAGGGAAATCACATCTCCCATCCCCAAGATACGGTCCGCCATTCGGGAAGGGTAGAACACGTCAATGGCATCCATTTTTTCACCGGTACCAATAAACTTGATGGGCTTGTCAACCACCGATTTGATGGAAATTGCGGCTCCACCTCGCGTATCCCCATCCAATTTGGTCAGGATGACCCCATCAAAATTCAATACGTCATTAAAAGCCTTAGCAGTATTCACCGCATCTTGACCCGTCATGGAATCCACCACAAAAAGGGTTTCTTGTGGGGTAACTGCCTTGTGGATGTTGGCAATTTCAGTCATCATTTCCTCATCCACGGCCAAACGACCCGCGGTATCGATGATGACTACGTTGCACCCTAATTTCTTTGCTTCGGCAATCCCTTCTTTAGCCAGGGTTACCGGATTTTTCTCCTCTCTGTTGGAATAAACATCAACGCCAATTTGCTCTCCTACCACGTGCAATTGGTCAATTGCCTGTGACGTCTACCGCCCTGCGGCAATTGAC
>JBCBKZ010001027.1:0-545 GCA_038520955.1 Bacteroidota bacterium
TATCGGGTAATTAGTACGGCTCAGCTGAACATGTTACCATGCGTACACTTACCCGATAGATTTTCTTCCAGTGTTCTCACTCTGTAAGGAGTGGAATGCTTACTACAAGATTGCTATTGCTACTGTGTTCTTCCTTCGGCAAGTCAAAAAGAAATAGGCTTGTTTAGCTGAGATGAGGGTTCGGGAGCTGCGAAAGCAGTTGGGACGTTATCTAAGAAGATCGAAAGATTGGAAAACAGCAGACAAGTACAAAGAATTGGTGTCCATAGCGCAGGGGTCCACCTCTTCCCATCCCGAACAGAGAAGTTAAGCCCTGCAACGCCGATGGTACTGCGGTAGAACGCGGAAGAGTAGGTAGACGCCTCTTTTTATAAGATAGGCCCTCAGCTAAAGCTGGGGGCTTTGTCATTTATAGATTATCCTAAATAAAACCAGCAATCAAGTCTGATAAATACCGTAGGGACAGCTCAAAACCTGCCCCTACAGGATATTGTTATTAACAAGCCTTCGATCCTAAGCTCAAACTCAAGTATCAAATGCAAACT
>JBCBKZ010001028.1:0-535 GCA_038520955.1 Bacteroidota bacterium
GGAGTAACCACCTCCTTTTTCAAATCGGGCCCAAATAAGGTAGAGTTGTTGCAAGCTACCCATCCGGAGAGCCCAATAGCGAAGTTTTTGGATAAAAAAGGAGAAGGTATTCATCACATTGCTTTCTCGGTAGAGGATATTGTTTCAGAAATAGCACGACTTAAAAAAGAAGGGTTTACAGTATTGAATGAAACCCCAAAGAAAGGTGCGGACAATATGTTGGTGGCCTTTTTACATCCAAAAACCACAAATGGTGTGTTGGTAGAGCTTTGCCAAAAAATGACATAGCAGGGGATGTGTCCGTAGCTTGTGAGGGAGTAAAATAAGTGCTAATATTGCATCCGCTTTAATATAGGTCCTATAGCTCAGTTGGTTAGAGCACCTGACTCATAATCAGGGGGTCCATGGTTCGAGCCCATGTGGGACCACATAGAATTTCTTCAATAGCCTGAAAAATTTCTTTTCAGGCTATTTTTTTACCTAATATTTAATCTTCCGCCCTTGGAGTGCCCAGAAAACTCTGGCGCATACATAC
>JBCBKZ010001029.1:0-534 GCA_038520955.1 Bacteroidota bacterium
AGAATTATATGTAGAGGATGATTGGGCTGTTTTAGATATTGCCAGAATAAAAAAACATCTGGTATTTCATCTATCTAAGGGGCTGGCCGTTCCTACACCGGGCGTGGGAGGATTGCGGAGTTGCATTGGAGGAACAAAGCGTTTTTTCTTCTTTTTGGGGCGACTGCCAACTTTTTGGGGCGACTGCCAAAAAGAAGTCCACAGGGCCGATATGGATTGCCGCGGAAGGCGACGAAGCACTGGAGAGGCTTTTATATGTAATCCATCAGCTCTTGAAAAGATTACTAAGAACCCCTTATCAAATGAGCTTCTTCATTTTCCTTGTTGAAAACGAAGCAAAAAACAAGAACGAACAAACCAAGGCCTACCCGCAAGAAAATCAGGATATCACCTAGGTTAAGGATTTCTCTTTCTGAAAGCTGATGAATCTGGTCTATCTAAATTTTCATTCTAGCAGGTATTACCCAAATAATCTATCTCAGCTCATTAATACTTACTACCAGATTAGGTAGCTCTTTTCCTAGGGACTTAACA
>JBCBKZ010000102.1:0-11299 GCA_038520955.1 Bacteroidota bacterium
TAATACCGATAGGCTGTACAGAAATAATGGAGACGGAACCTTTACCAATGTCTCTAATGAATCTGGCATTCTCAAAGAAGGATTTGGCCTAGGTGTCAGTGTACTGGATGTAAATCAGGATCTTAAGCCAGACATTTATGTAGGAAATGACTACGTAACCAATGACCTCTTTTATGTAAATGACGGAGAAGGACAGTTTAGAGATGTGATAGACGAGATGATGACCCATCAATCCCGCTTCTCCATGGGAAATGATGCAGCTGACATCAATAATGATGGTCATATGGACATCATTACAGTGGATATGCAGCCAGAAACCAACCTGAGAAAGAAAACTGTTATGGTTGGGAATGGATACATCGTGTACATCTACGACTACAAATACGGGTACACACATCAGTATCCACGGAATATGCTTCAACTGAACAATGGAAATCTAAGCTTCAGTGAAATAGGACAACTAAGCGGCGTACATCAGACTGAGTGGAGCTGGTCTCCCCTATTTGCAGATATAGATAATGATGGACTGAAAGACCTATTGGTCACCAATGGTTTCCCAAAAGATATTACTGATAATGACTTCATTAACTTCAGGAAGAACGCTGGTGCCTTTACCAGCAGAGAAACACTCCTCGCACAAATCCCAGTCGTAAAAATTCCCAACTATGTATTCAAAAATGAGGGAGGACTAGGTTTTACGGATGTTTCTAAAGAATGGGGCTTTACCCAGGCATCCTTTTCCAATGGAGCAGCCTTTGCTGACTTTGACCTGGATGGGGACCTGGATTATGTAGTCAACAACATCAATGACAAAGCCTTCCTCTATGAAAATCAGGCCGTAGATAAGCAAAAAGAGCAGGCAAACTACCTGAGAATTGCGCTAAAAGGACCGAGTACCAACTCCTCTGCATTGGGGGCTAAGGTGAGCATCACCTATGGGGAAGGAAGTACACAATATCATGATCACAATATTTACAGAGGATATGTATCTACGGTAGAAGACATCGTCCACTTTGGTCTGGGTGCCGAAACTGAGGTATCAGAAGTCCTCATCACATGGCCGGACGGAAAAATCAGCACCCTCACCAATGTCACGGCTAATCAGGTACTGGAAGTTTCTTACGGTGAGGCTGTAGAAACGGATCAGGAGGAAACTGAGCAAACGAGCTTGGTAACACAGGTAGCAGGAGTAGATTTTGAATACGAAGAATTAGACTATATAGACTATAACACCCAAAGAAATATCCCTCATAAATTTTCTCAGTATGGTCCTTCATTGGCTGTGGGAGATGTGAATGGGGACAAATTACCAGACTTATTTGTAGGAGGTTCAGCTCAGGGAAAAGGAACCTTCTTCCTTCAAACTGCTGAAGGAGAATTTGAGGAGAAAGCGTTTACTTCTGAAGAAAAGATGGAAGAAGAGGATATGGGAAGCTTACTCTTTGATGCAGATAATGACGGAGATCTGGACTTATACTTAGTTAGTGGAGGCTTTGAGTACCAGGAAGGAGCCACCCAATATCAGGACAGGCTTTATATAAATGACGGTAAAGGTGCTTATACCCTATCTGAGAATGCACTTCCTGAACTGCTAAGCAGCGGGAGTTGTGTACGAGCGGCAGACTATGATGCAGATGGGGACCTGGATTTATTTGTGGGCGGAAGAGTAGTAGTAGGCGCATACCCCAAACCAGCCAACAGTTACATTCTCCAAAATGAAGGGGGTACGTTCACTGATGTAACTGCTACGGTTAGCCCAGAGCTGGCCCAGCTAGGCATGGTTACGGATGGCCTCTGGAGTGACTTCAACCAGGATGGAGCCGTGGACCTTATCGTGGTAGGAGAGTTTCTGCCCATCAGCTTCTTTGCTAACCAAAATGGGAAACTGGTAGCGCAGGCTGAAACCGGGATACATAATCTTTTAGGCTGGTGGAATAGCATAGCCTCAGGAGATTTTGATGAGGATGGAGACATAGACTATATAGCTGGAAATCTGGGAGAAAATAACTTTTACTGCGCTACCCCAGATCAACCTGTCAGGATTACCGCTAACGATTTTGATCAAAATGGCGCTCTGGATGTGGTTCTTTCTTGCTACCTGAAAGCAGAAGATGGAAACATGAAACCATATGCTGTCCATAGCTGGGATGAACTAAATGCGCAGAGCCCTATTTTCAGAAAAAGATTCAGAGAATATAAAGAGTATGGTACCACTACCATAGATGAACTCCTCTCACCAGAAGAACTGGAAGGAGGAATTATTATGGAAGCTAATCACATGTCTACCTCTTACATAGAAAACCTGGGGAATGGCCAATTCCAGATACGTAAGCTACCTATAGAAGCACAGTTTGCTCCCGTAAATGGAATGCGTGTCATGGATATCAATGGAGATGGCCACCTGGATGTGGCTATGGTAGGAAATGATTATGGAAATGAGGTTAACAGCGGACAGTATGCTGCATTTACCGGACTTATTCTGGTGGGCGATGGAACAGGTACTTTCTCACCCAGCATTTCCCGCGAATCTGGCTTTTTTGTACCTGGAGATGCAAAGGCATTAGTTTCTTTACCTACATCAGAAGGAAGTTCATACCTGATCGCCTCTATCAATCGAGGACCTTTGAAGATGTTTGAGGTAGAAAGTACTGCTACCTACTTCACACCAGAACCGATGGATGCTTCTGCTAAACTATATAAGGCTGATGGAAGTGTCCAAATGGTAGAGTTTACTTATGGAGCAGGCTTCCTTTCCCAATCAGGAAGACAGATTCTCATAAACAAAGGAGTAGAAAGAATAGAAATACAGACTTACGCTGGAGAAAGCAGAGAGCTTACTCTTTAAGCACTTATATAGCTAAAAGAAAGTGTCAGACCTAATAGTGTTTAATTTGTAAAATAGCACACTATTAGGTCTGGATTATAGGCATGAAAGGCATACAAGAAATACGTTGGTATGGGGGAAGCCTCATCTTACTTCTCTTCCTTATATCAGCATGTACCCAGTATGATGAAGCAAGTATAGCGGAAGATGAAATGCTTGCCAAAGCCAGGTGTGGGAGTTGCCATCTGTATCCTGAGCCTTCCCTTCTTCCTAAGGAAAAATGGGATACGGTCCTTATCCGTATGGGAGCACGCATGGGCATACCTTCCAGGTACTATGATCCCTACGAGAAGAAATCCATGCAGAAAGTCTTCAAGCTCAAGGCTGCCAATGTGTATCCTGAACAACCCACCATTTCAGAGGAAGAGTGGAAAAGAATCAATCGATTCTTTAAGAAAATAGCACCTAAAGAAGTCATTGTTGACCGAGTAAAAGATTGGGGTACCACTGCACATTTCCAGCCAAGGTACCCGGATACGGGCTTCCCTGGAGAACCCTCTATCACCATGGTAGAGTTTGATGCTGACGCAAAGGCACTTTATGTAGCGGATAGAAATGGGAATTTCATCAAGTTAGGGCAGAATCTTTCCACTGAATACAAAACCCGTTTCCTGAAGCCGATCGTAGATATTGCCAGAATAGATGAACAATCCCTTTACGCACTTACTATAGGACAACTCTATCCAGATGAAGGAACGAGTGGAGCTGTGGTGAGCTTCGGGGAAGATCAGCCAGACCGTCAGAATTTTTTATTTGGAGAGTTACCCAGGCCAGTGGCTTTTCTCAAGACAGACCTGGATTCAGACCAACAAACGGATCTCTTGATCTGTTCTTTCGGAAATGACTTGGGGAAGTTTTCACGTTTTGAGCAGAATCAGGGGGCTTTTGCAGAAACGGTACTCAAAGGGGTTCCTGGTGCAAGTATCGTCTATGCTGAAGATCTGGATGAGGATGCAAGAGAAGATTTGATCGTTTTATTCGCTCAGGCTGATGAGGGGATTAGTATTTTCTACCAGAAAGAAAACGGCTTTCAGGAAAAATCAGTTCTGAGATTCCCTTCCATATACGGCTCTAACGATTTTGAATTTTTGGACTTCGATGGAGATGGGTATAAGGACATTGTTCTTTCTAACGGAGATAATGGAGACAAAAGTAATGTACTTAAGCCCTATCATGGAATCCGCATCTTCCTAAATGATGGAGAATACAATTTCTCAGAAAAGTACTTCTTTCCCTTCTTTGGAGCTTCCAAAGTGCGATGTAGGGACTTTGACTTAGATGGAGACCTGGATGTATTTGCTATGTCCTTCTTTCCGGACTTCGGTATAGAGGGGACCCAAGCCCTGGTATACCTGGAAAATAAAGGAGACTGGCAGTTTACCCCACACCAGGTAGAAGGAGCTGGAGATGGCAGATGGATGGTCATGGATGCAGGTGATGTGGATCAGGACGGAGATGAAGACATAGTGCTGGGATCATTTACATTGAACTCAGATCAGATTTCTCCTGAGTTAATGAAGAAATGGCAACGAGAGAATAAGAAAGTGTTGATTCTTGAGAATCGACATATTCAATAAGGACTACAACCAACTAACCTATCATGAAAAATTTCAGGCACGCAATTACCTATTGCTTATTACTCATTATGAGTTATTCGTCACAAGCACAAAGCCTCAATGCTTTTGCGGTTCAGGCCCAGGTAGAACAAGGAATCATTGAAGGAGAATACCATACCGAAGACGGAATTCAGACCTATCTGGGCGTTCCTTATGCTAAGCCCCCTGTAGGCGAACTAAGGTGGAAAGCTCCTCAGCCCCTGGAATCCTGGGAAGGAGTAAAGATGACCAAAAAGTTTGGTCCCAGAGCCATGCAGGCACCCATATTCGGAGACATGAAGTTCAGGTCAAATGGCATAAGCGAAGACTGCCTTTACCTGAATATCTGGACTCAAGCGAAAAGAAACACCACGGGCTTACCCGTACTGGTTTACTTCTACGGTGGAGGATTTGCAGCCGGCGATGGGTCTGAGCCTCGTTATGATGGAGAAAGTATGGCCAAAAAGGGAATCGTAGCTGTTACGGTCAACTACAGGCTAAATGTATTTGGATTTTTAGCCCATCCCGACCTGAGTGCTGAATCTCCCTATAAAGGTTCCGGAAATTATGGTCTACTGGATCAGCAAGCTGCCCTCCAATGGGTGGCTACAAACATAGCTGCATTCGGTGGAGATCCATCCAGGATAACCATAGCAGGTGAATCTGCCGGGTCTGTATCTGTCAGTGCACAAATGGCTTCTCCCTTATCAAGGGATCTTATTGCTGGCGCCATAGGCGAGAGTGGTGCAGGTATTAATCCTACCCTATTTCCCTTAAGCATGGAAGATGCGGAGAAGGAGGGAATTGATTTTGTAGAGAAAGCAGGTTATTCCAGTATAGAAGAGTTAAGGGCGCTAAGCTCAAGAGACATCTTTGAGATTTTTAAAGAGTCAGGCAGGTTTGGGTTTTCTCCAGCAATAGATGGCTATTTCTTCCCCAAATCATTACCAGAAATTTTTGAAGCTGGTGAGCAAGCTCAGGTACCTCTATTACTAGGATGGAATTCGGCAGAACTTCCGGCCATGGCTCTCATGGGAGGGCAGCCTCTCACAGAGGAGAACTACGTAAATACCGTGAAGGCCCTATATCCGGAGCGTCACGAAAAAGTCCTTGAGTTATATCCTCATAGCACAGAAAAAGAAATGGAGTATTCAGCCACAGCGCTGATTTCAGATAGATTCATTTCATACAGTACTTGGAAGTGGTTTGACCTACACAGAAAAAACAGTAATCAGGCCGTTTACCGCTACCTCTACAGCAAACTTAGGCCTCCACTAGTAGATAAAGATAAGGTATCAGGATTAGCAGGAGGAACTATGGAGAAAACAGAAAATGCCCCGCCAGCGCCGGAACCATTAGGCGCCCCGCATGCATGTGAAATTGAGTATTGTATGGGGAATCTTCACTTAGTAGAAGACTACGCATGGACAGAAGATGATTACAAAGTATCTGAAACCATGCAGAAACTCTTCGTCAATTTCATTAAGAAAGGAAATCCAAACGGGATCATGCTTCCTAAGTGGCCCGCCGCCACAGCCAATGACCCGAATCCTCCTGTGATGAACATTGATGTGAAATCTAAACTGATGAATGCTGAGGAGGATGCGAGGTATGAATTTCTGGATGAGGCATACGGAAATAAGTCAGAATAGAGGTCTATTTTGAAAATAAAATATTAACTTATCACTATATGAATAGACTAATCAAAACCTACTCGTTTACACTACTCCTGATGGCGATCTTCGCGATTTCGCTATCAGCATGTGATAATGATTCCGATCCAGACCCGGTGGTAAATCCCCCTACTCCACCAGCACCTCTTCCTGAACTGGAATATAAGTTGGTATGGGAAGATAATTTTGATGGAACAGAGCTAGATACTACCCAGTGGTCCTACCAAATAGGAACAGGTACCCTCTATGGACTTGATAGATGGGGAAATAATGAACTTCAGTACTATACTGACAGGCCTGAAAACGTAAAAGTAGAAAACGGAAACTTGATCATCACCGCGCTTAAAGAAGACTTTGATGGTTCAGAGTTTACCTCAGCCAGACTACGTACCATGGATAAAGCAGATTGGACATTTGGTAGATTTGAGTTCAGAGCTAAAATGCCTAAGGGACAGGGGTTATGGCCTGCATTATGGATGCTCTCTACTGAAGAAGTATTCGGTACATGGCCTAAAAGTGGAGAAATTGACGTAATGGAGCTGGTAGGACATGAACCAGAAATAACGCATGGTACCATCCATTATGGTCCTGATTGGCCCAATAATAAATCCAAGACAAGAGCAAAAGCCTTAGAATCTGGTGACTTCTCAGATGATTTCCATGTTTTCACCATAGAGTGGGAAGTAAATAAAATACAGTGGTTTCTGGATGGGGAACTATTCTACACCATGGATTCTCAAAGTATTGCACCTGATACCTGGCCTTTTAACCAGAAATTCCACCTACTTGTGAACGTAGCTATTGGTGGAAACTGGCCTGGTAATCCTGATGATACCACAGTCTTCCCACAAACCATGGAGATAGACTATATCAAGGTTTATCAGTTACAGTAAAAATATTTTTTCTCATAATAGAAGAAGTGCAGGGCATTTTGCATGCTTTGCACTTCTTTTGTAATTTTTAAGAAATCACAATTCTATGTCAACCCCCTTACTATCTCAGATTCCCAGATTTATTCTCATCATCATTTTGTTCTTTATAGGATGTAAATCCTCCCCCACTTCAGAAACTACTCAAACTCCGGAAGAAGAGGCACCCTCCTCCATAGTTACCAAGGTTGCCTGTGTAGGGAACAGCATCACGGAAGGAGCCGGCCTGGGAGAGAATACCTATCCCAAACATTTAGGAAGGATACTAGGCGAAGAATATGAGGTAATGAATTATGGCCTGGGAGGCAGAACGCTGCTCAAGAAAGGTGACTACCCCTACTGGAATGAAGAAACCTATGGAGTTGCCAAAGCTTATGAACCGGATGTAGTCATCATTAAGTTGGGTACTAACGACTCAAAGCCCCAAAACTGGCAGTATAAGGAAGAATTCATCCCTGACTTTGTGGAATTCATCCAATCCTTTCAGGAACTAGCTTCAGAGCCAAAGGTAATGATCTGCTATCCTGTACCCGTATATGAAGACAATTGGGGAATCACAGAATCTATTGTGAGTGGGGAGATGCAGACAATGCTGGATAGCATAGCAGCTGAGACTCAGGTACCCATTATAGATCTGTATACTGCCCTTGATGGTAAAGCTGACATGTTTCCAGACGGGGTCCACCCTGATGGAAAAGGAACTGAGCTCATGGCCCAAGCTATTTCCATTGCTATTCAAGAAAAATTAGCCACGAACTAATGAGAATTGCCTTGGTATTCTATAGGAAGATCCTGATCACAGGACTTATCTCCCTCCTACTTTCCTCCTGTCTAACGCCCCCTGCTGAAGAAGCAATAAGGATAGACTATCAGGTAAAAGAGGACTACAGAGCAGACATAAGCATTTCTGACTATGGAAGCCTTTATCCTGAAGCAAACACTGTCCCTCCTACCCTCTTTTTCGAACAGGAGTTACTCACGCCTATCTTTGATGAGATGTCTGAAGGCGGAGTGAATATGGTCTACCCATTTTTAAGCCCTGGCCAACAGGCGCTCTATAAGCTGACGGAATTACGGGCTTTTATGGAAGACGTAGGTATCATAGGCTACCTGCGGAGCCCTGCCGGATCTAAAACTGATGAGCTAAGAGATATTCTCATGCATATAGGGGCAAATCAAATGATTCCTCAGCTGGACGAAGTTCTGAAAACATGGGAAGTAGAAGGATGGAAGAATAAAGCTCTCCCAAATATCAGAATGGAGAGTGATGCGATAGATCCCTCAGGAATCAGTTCATTTGAGGATTTCTATTTTGAGTATGAATCCTTGATGCAGGAGCAGATGCTGCAGTATCTGAAGAAACATCCTGAGGAGTTCATTCAAATTACTATACCTGACAGCTTAAAAGAAGAACAGGTAGATACTGTTTAGCATCTACCTGTCATATACTTATCCTTTTGCTAGATGTTAATCATCATCAAGGAGAATGTTAATTCTGGCCAAGGCATCTTGAAAATGATACTTAGTCATATCATTGGATGCCCTCTTACTTCCTCTCTCAAGTTCTTCCTGAAGCTTAGTCAGGTCAGCCCTCACCACCGCACGAATATCTGACTGGCTCACGTCTACCCTGGTAAATCCTACAAAGTTTCTGAAAGCTCCATTTACGGGAGCCTGCTCTTTGGTCATCAGGAATTCCAGTCTTTCTATATAGGCTCTTTGGAGATTTCTTCTGTAGGTATCTACTGAAGTCCCACGTTTAAGCTCAGACCAGATACCATTTCTCAGGTCATTGAATAGATCAGTCATTCTGTAGGTAGATGCCCCCAGCATAGCTTCTGCTTCTATTAGTCTTGCTAGTCTACTTGGGTCTAACAGATTATTCAGAGAAGAAACCTGCGCCCTTCTGATTCTATCTACTGCACCAGCAGATTGTATTCGCTGGAGAATATTCTGATCCAGCAGCCAGGTAGGTGTCTGGAACAGGTTCAGATGCAGAAAGTCTACCGCTTCTTTTTGCTTAGCCTTATCTACAAATTCATAGACTACCCCATCCTGGTCATAGGTTTTAAAGGTCTCATACACTCCACCTACATTTGACCTTACATGCCCCATATACCGGGACATCTGGCCTATCACCTGGCCATATAGTTCCTGTAAATCATCATAGTCCTTTCCATCTTCCTCTGTCCATTCTATAAGGTTAGGAACAATTCTTTTCAGGTTAGCCAATCCTAATAAACTGGCTTCTACGGCGTCATCTCCCAAATCCTCTGTTTGTGAACTTGGATCCGGTGGGTTGAAGCGCTGTCTACCAAATCTGTACATAGGATCATCTTCATGATCTCTGATCCACTGATTTAAGGTGGCTCTCTCCTCTTCTGCACTATTAGCCTCCAGTATAGGTCTGTACCCCCACTCAATAGAATGTATGTCATACACGCCCACTCCAGGCATAAGGGCTACGTCACCATCTTCTGGTTGTGCTACATAATTGAAGCGGGCATAGTCCATAATCGAAGGAGCTGTTCCCATTTTCTTAGTGAAGCTTTCAGATCTTAATGAATCTACAGGATAGGCAGAAGAAGCACCCATGTTATGCGGTAGGCCTATCGTATGTCCTACTTCGTGCGCCGCCACAAAGCGGATTAATTCTCCCATCACTGAATCATCAAACTTCACCTTTCTGGCCTCAGGATTAATCGCTGCTGTTTGGACAAAGTACCAGTTACGTAGCAAGTTCATCACATTATGGTACCAGAGAATATCACTCTCAATGATTTCTCCAGACCTGGGGTCATGTACATGTGGTCCTTGTGCATTCTGGATGGGGGTAGTAATATATCTGATCACAGAATAACGAACATCTTCAGGACTCCACTCAGGATCCTCTTCCTTAGTAGGAGGGTCTTTGGTTATAATGGCATTTTTAAAGCCCGCTACTTCAAACGCCTTCTGCCAGTCTTCCACACCTTGCTTAATGAAAGGCCTCCATACCTCTGGCGTAGCAGGGTCAACATAATATACTATGGGCTTAATAGGTTCTACCAGCTCACCTCGCTTAAAGGCAGCAGTATCTTTAGGTTCCAGTCTCCATCTGGTAATATAGCTTCTGGGATCTGCCCGCTGCTCATCGTCTCCATAATACGTTCGTCTGATACTAAAGTATCCTACTCTATTATCCGTCATTCTCGGCTGCATAGGCTCTTCTGGAAGAAGAACAAATGACTGGTTCATTTCCAGAGAAAGGGAATTAGTCAATACGTTTGAAGGAAGCTTACTGGCATTATAGGTCAGAATATGTCTAACCTCTACATTTTGAGGAAAGCTGGACATACCCATTACCATACTCCTGCTTTTATCCAGATTCTTAACCCCGAAGTTTTTCCTTTGGTTATCAGAAAGGGGTCCTATCATGGCTACGTCAGTGGTGAACAGTTTGGAGACCTCTATAACTGAAGCGGTAGAATCATCATTCATGATTTCTATATCGAACACCATGATGATAGGCTCAAAATTGTTATTCTTTACAGACTGATAAATGGGTTTCTCAAAGCTAGCTACACTGGAATGGGAAACGGAACGAAGCAAGATCTTCTTTCCATGCTTTTGCCACCTAACCACCTGCTGTGGTCGAGTCTTCATCCCTGCACCTCCAAAACTTAGTCCCTGGATGGTACCAGAATTCCGGCTTACCACCAGTATCTCTCTTTCCAGTAAGTCATGGGGAATTTCGAAGTAGAATTTTTCTCCTATCTGATGAGTTGTAAATAATCCCTCATCACTTTCTGCCTCTTCAGTAATCACATCAGAATAGGTTTTCTCTTTTTTCTTGTCCTTATCTCCTTTTTCATCCTTATCCTGAGAATAGCCAAGGGGAGAAAAAAGAAATAAGCATAAGCAAGCCACGAGTAACCTACGTGGCACACTAATAGCGTAGTCCTTTCTCATATTGTTCTTAGGGTTATCGTCAAAGTTATGACATTAAATATGAAGAATTAACCTCTCAGGCACAAATTGGTTCTAAAATGCGCCTTTTCACTGAGGAGATTATTCATTGTTAGTAGGAGTCTATTTAGTCCTATTAGCCACTTCAGGAGCATTTTTTCCTATGATATTGGATTTTCCATGGCACAAACCAGGTGGTTTTTTTGGCTTAAGCGGGTAAGAATATAGAAAGATGGTCTTGTCCATACCCTTCTACTTGATTCATTTATT
>JBCBKZ010001030.1:0-533 GCA_038520955.1 Bacteroidota bacterium
GCCGTTTCCCTGAAAGACATAAATGTCATTAGGGAGATAGTAGAAGTATCCTCCGGAGATGACCTGAAACAACTCTCTTTCGACCTAAAGAAGGTTACGGAGAATACCATTACCGTACTGGGAGCCGTGATCAATAATAAGCCCATCATCAGTATTATCCTGAGTGATGATCTGGCGAAAAGTGATCGCTTCCATGCAGGAAATATGGTGAGAGAGTTGGCGAAGTCTATTAAAGGAGGAGGAGGAGGACAAGCATTTTATGCGACAGCAGGGGGGAAAGATGCTTCAGGCTTACAAACTGCTTTGGAGCAGTTGGATACTCTGATTAGCTAATAGGAATTACTTGTTTTGCCTGACTTCTACCCAAATATTTACAAGTAGGAAGCCTGCAATAAACAGGACAAGAATGAGTGTCATAGCAACCTAATTTTATATTCACAAGAGCGTAAACAACCTTAATTAAATATCTCACCTATTCCTGCGATGGCAAAAAACCTTTTTTTCAAATTGTGAGGAATTCATGTAAGAAAAAG
>JBCBKZ010001031.1:0-508 GCA_038520955.1 Bacteroidota bacterium
GTCAAACTACCTATTTTTTCAAACTGGAATATTTTTACGCGAAATGTGAGCTTGACAAAAACGAACCAAAAGTCAAGAACGAAAAAACCAAGGCCCTTTCTCAGTCCATCCTCCCCACTTTCGTTCACCCCAGCGCACAAACTATATGAATAACTAGATACTGAGCTTACCTATCTAACCTAATGTAGGGGTGGATTTATCCGCCCTTTGAAGTGTACGGCAGCTGAAGCAGCCGGTCCATTTTTGACTTTGAGCCTACCATTTGAATGGTGGGAAGAGGTATATACAAAAAAAGGCCATCCAAAAAGGATGGCCCAAGTATATTTTTAGGAGAATAAGCCTATTCACCGGCTTCTTCTTTTTTCTCAGATGATTCTGGTGTAGGAGTAGGTGTAGCTTCTGAAGGAGTAGCGGTTGCTGTTGCAGCAGCTGCGGTAGCTGTTTCTACACCTATCCCTCTGGCCTGCTCATCCATCTTGAAGAATTTTCCCTGGAAGATGAGGATGAT
>JBCBKZ010001032.1:0-500 GCA_038520955.1 Bacteroidota bacterium
TGACATTGCTATCCGTGAGGAAGGTGATTGTCTCGCCAGATATCTGGTGCGCATGGACGAAATGGCCCAAAGTATCCGGATTCTGGACCAACTGATTGACAAATTGCCAGCAGGCGATATCCGAGCAGATAATGCCAAACATACCTATGCTTCCAAAGATGAGATTTATTACTCTATGGAAGGCATGATTCATGACTTCATGATGACGGATGTGGGAGTAATTCCTCCAGAGGGAGCAGAAGTATATCATGGCATAGAGGCTCCTAAGGGCGAATTAGGCTTCCATTTAAAATCTGATGGGACCGGATCTCCGTGGCGCTGTAAAATAAATTCTCCATCATTCTCCAACCTACAGTCTCTGGAGTATCTAATGGAAGGCAGTATGATCGCAGACACGGTTGTACTGATCGGATCGATTGATCCGGTGATGGGCGAATGTGACAAATAGTCGCATTTTCCTATATTTGTATGATTATTGTTGATTCCCAGATTATATGGAT
>JBCBKZ010001033.1:0-500 GCA_038520955.1 Bacteroidota bacterium
CGCCGAATCTCGTGGAGTATTTCACCCTGATTACTCGCTGCCGTTCAAGCTACGTGTAGACGCATGCAAAGATGGCATCGGCGCTTATTTGTTTCAAGAAGTGCCAGTGGTAATTGATATGGGAAAAGAGAGAAAAGAAGAGCGAGTGATTGAATAATTTTCTCGGTCACTGCCGAAGAGCGCTCGGACGTACGACGCTCGTAAATTGGAGATGCTGGCTGTTATAGAAGCTTTGGAGTACTTCAAACCAATATTCGAAGGACACCAAAGCTTCGATAACAGCTTGCATCTCCAGTTTACGAGCGCCGTACGACCGAGCACTCTTTGGCAGCGACCGAGAAAAATACTCAATCACTCGCTCTTCTTTTCTCTCTTTTCCCATATCGACTACTACTGGCACTTCTTGAAATAAGTAAGCACCAATGCCATCTTTGCACGCGTCCACACGTAGCTTGAACGGCAGCGAGTAATCAGGGTGAAAGACTCCACGAGATTCGGCG
>JBCBKZ010000103.1:0-11297 GCA_038520955.1 Bacteroidota bacterium
TTCACAACACCAACACCGTAACTGTGGAACAAGGATTTTTGGTTCTCTCTCCTTTCAAAAAACTTCCCCTCTACCTGTAAAAAAATATGTTCTGGACCCACTGGAATCGGTGGAGTTTCCCGTTATTGTTCACATTCTTTATGATGGTGAAGAATCAGGGGATGGGAGAAATATCTCCCCGGCACAGGTCTACTCTCAATTTGAAGTCTTAAATGAGGATTTTAACCGAGAAGAAGGAACACCTGGTTTCAACAATAATCCTGTAGGGGCGAATCTGAACATACGTTTCCTGACAGCTAAACAGGATACCTGCCAGAATAATCTGCTGGAAGAAGGAATAGAGAGAATAGACAGACGGGTGAGAGGTTTTTTACCTCCGCCTTATTCCAGAACATATCTGGAGCAAGTAATTCTACCTGCGACTATTTGGGACCCCAAAAAATACCTCAATATTTGGGTGTGTGAACTCAGTAGTAACGTACAAGGTATAGCCCAGTTTCCTGATTCGTCTGGACTTCCTGGCATCCCCGTAGTGAACGGAACCCCTATAACCGATGGGATCATCGTAGATTTTCAGTCCTTCGGGAGGGTGGGAAATGTTGTTGCTCCCTTCGACAAGGGAAGAACCGCTACCCATGAGATAGGGCACTGGTTGGGCCTCATACATACATGGGGAGATGGCGGATGCACTGATGACGACTTCTGTGAAGATACCCCATTTGCAGATGCTCCTACTAACGGATGCCCCATTGATAAGTTCAGTTGTGGGTCATCAGATATGATAGAGAACTACATGGACTTTACGGATGATATCTGCATGAACATATTTACCCTGGACCAAAAAGCCAGAGTCATGCAGGTGTTGGCTAATTCTCCCAGAAGGGGGATATTAACTACTTCTCCGGTTGCATCGCCTTCTTCCGTACTTCCTGCTCCCGCATTCAGCTCTTCAATGAAGCAGATTTGCCCTGGAACAGCCATCTCCTTTACTGATGAGTCTAAGGGAAATCCAACGAGCTGGTTGTGGATGTTTGAAGGAGCAATTCCCAGTCAATCTATTGAGAGAAATCCCATAGTAACTTATGAGAGTGCTGGTATTTTCTCCGTAAGCCTTAGGGTGGAGAATGAACAAGGTGTGCAGGAAATATCACTCGATAGCCTAATTCAGGTAAATCCTGACCTAACAGAGGCCGTTATTTTCAGAGAAGATTTTGAGAATGGACTAACTGATTGGACCATAGAAAACCCGGATGGAAAAATTACCTGGGTACAGGCCTTTGTAGGGGGAAGTAGTACGGGTTCAGCCGTTGCTGCCTTAAAACACTATGATTACCTGGATAGAGGAGCCAGAGACAAACTCATTTCTCCTTCTATAGACCTAACTGCACAGGATGCACCTCGACTAACAGTGGAGTATGCTTATCAGAGTTTCGGGTCGGGAAGGCAGGATTCCCTCTTGATCTCAGTGCTGGATGAAAGCTCAGGGGCGGTGTTTCCATTGAGCGCATTTGGAGAAGATGGTAGTGGGACCTTTGCAACGGCCGGTGAGAGTAATATTGCATTTATACCGTCTTCTACTAATGACTGGTGTAGAGATTCTGAAGTTGACCCGAGCTGTATTGAACTTGATTTGGCTTCTTTCTCTGGAAAGACTGTTAAGCTCATCTTTGAAACGGTGAATGATTTCGGCAATAACCTCTACCTGGATAACATCCGGGTTTTGGGAAATTGTACCTCTCCTGTTACCAGCCTCCTTTCTAATCCTGGAGATAAAAAGCTGCAGATATTCCCAAATCCTTGTCAGACAGATTGTAGGATTTTGGTCCCAAATGGCCTTGACTCCGGTATACAGATGAAAGTGCTTGACTTACAGGGGAATATACTACAAGACAAAAGAGTGGGTAAAGGAAGAGGAGGGGAAGAAATCTCACTTTCTCATTCATTATCAGCTGGAATTTATCTCATAATCTTTCATTTAGAGGGAAAAATATACACTGAAAAGCTCCTTGTCTATTAGATTGGATGGTAAGATTTAGGCCTCAACCTGATTGGGTATGTTACCTTGGCACAGATATATTGGATGCAAAGTTCTGTATATCTTATGATGAGGAAAGAATTTTTCAGAAGAGGTGTTTCTTCCCGCTTGGTGAGGCGATACCAACTGGGAGTTTCTCTCCTGATGATATGGTGGCTCCTCCCGCTTTTATGGCCAAATCTACTGAGTACACAAAAAGAGCTATTAGTGATCAGCATGGCTATTTTGAATGCTGGCTTACTAGCTGTTTCCACTACCGGCATCATCCAAAAAGATAAGTGGATAATCTTAAGCTGGATATCAGCTGGCCTAAGCTTTTTTAGCAGCTTTTGGTTTTATCCCCTTCAGGATGTGTACCTCTTGTTCCCCATCAGTATATGCCTGGGAATGATCATGGCAGGCCTGGGAACCTGGAGTTTTCTAAAAAGAGCAGAAGTAGAAACCCTGGATGAATTTATTCAGACTATTCCGGTTCCCGTGATAGAAGTAGATAGGCAGGGAGAAAGGAGACTTTGGAATCAGGCCTTTGTTTCTGCTTTCATGAATTCGGGAGCTCAACTCTTTTCTTCTGACTTCAGTCATCACCTAAGCTATATCCTGAAAAACTATGGAGGGAAAAGAGAAGGGAGGAAGTTTGAATGGACCTATAACAACCGTACCTACCAGGTAGAAGTACAGGCCTCTCCCGGTACAGGTGGATACAGAATTTATTTCTTCGATATTTCTCAGGAAAGAGACATAGAAGAGATGTACAGGATCATAGTAGAGGGAACCAATGAAGCCCTGGTGATCGTAAATTTGACTGGGAAGATTACCTTCGTTAATCAGCAGTTCTGTAAGATGTTCGGGTATCAAAAAGAGGAGCTGGTGGGGTATTTAGCTGCCGGGAAGTTGGTAGATGACTCTGATATAGAACTGATCCAGAAACGTATACAGGACAGGAAAGACGGGAAAGGGGAAATTTACCACGCCAGACAAAAGACCAAGGAAGGGAGCCAGATATGGACCCTGATAAACGCTTCTCCCTACCGGGATCACACTGGGAAAGTAGTAGGGACTGTAGCTGCTATTACTGATTTGAGTCAGTTAATGCAGGTGCAGGATGCACTTCATGACAGAAATGAGGAGATGAAGATGTTTCTCTACAAGGCGTCTCACGATATTAAGGGTCCATTGGCATCCATAAAAGGAATTCTCAAGCTGGCGTTAGATGAGAAACTTGATCCCGCTAGTAGGAGTAAGTACATCAATCTGGCCATAGAAAGTGCCAATAAACTGGATAATGCTATCGCAGACCTGGTAAGGGTTTCTCAGGTTCATAATCAGCCCTTGGAAATATCAGAAATTGATTTCGAGGAAATGCTGAAGAGGATCATGGAAGAGATGAAGAAGAAGGGCTTGACTAATGGAGTAGAGTTGGAGATAGAGACCAAAGTGAAGATACCGTTTAGGTGTGATGGACAGTTATTGGGATCTGTTTTAGAGAATCTTATTCAGAATGCTTGTACCTATAGAAGGGGAGAAGAGGGACACAAGGTAAAAATCAATATTCGCTCCTATCAAAAAGGAGTGAATATTACCGTCGCAGATAATGGAGAAGGAATAAGGGAAGACCTGCAGGACAAAGTGTACAATATGTTCTTCCGAGGCAACAAAGACTCAGTAGGCACAGGCTTGGGCTTATACATAGTTAAGCAGGTGGTACGTAAACTGAATGGAAAACTTAGCTTCCAAAGCCGGGAAGGGGAAGGAACTACCTTCAGAGTATATCTGCCCTCGCAGGAAGAATCAACCCCTTCTAAAGCCCGAAAATCTCCCCAAACACAAACTGTGGGCATTCCACTAACTTTCAGGGATAATTATCGTTTATAGGTAGGATCATCAGGTGTTTTTAGTAAATTCAGCACTACCTGCAATTTTCCCTAAAGAACAGGAGAACATTCATGAAAGGATATAGATTTAGTCAGTATGTCCCCATGCCAGAAGATGGGGATCCATTTGAGAGACTGTTAAAAGTTTTTCTGGATCTCTTAAACTATACTTCCGGAGATGCTGCCGAGGCGCTAAACTGGATGAACCAGCTTGACCGCCAGTATAATCTCACCAATGAGGAGTATGGGATGGGAGACTTCATTGAAGACCTGAAACGTAATGGTTACCTCAAAGAAGAGGGAGATGATGGTGGGACCTTTGAGATTACGGCTAAGACAGAGCAGACCATTCGTCAGCGTGCCTTGGAAGAGATCTTTGGAAAGCTGAAGCGTTCCGGGAGAGGAAATCATAGAACCCCCCACGCAGGGTTGGGAGATGAGGCTACCAGTGAACTTAAACACTTTGAGTTCGGAGACTCAGTGGAGAATATAGCCTTTACGGAGTCTTTCAGAAATGCGCAGGTAAACCATGGCATAGATGAGTTTAGGTTGCTGGAGAGTGATCTGGCAGTGAAAGAGAAGGAACATAAGAGTAGCTGTGCCACGGTGTTGATGATTGACATTTCTCATTCCATGATCCTGTATGGAGAAGACAGAATCACACCGGCTAAGAAAGTAGCTATGGCCCTTTCTGAGCTCATCATGCGTAAATATCCTAAGGATACGCTCGACATTATCGTGTTTGGAAATGATGCCTGGCAAATTTCTGTGAAAGACCTTCCATACCTGAAAGTAGGTCCTTATCATACAAACACTGTTGCAGGTCTGGAGCTGGCTATGGACATTCTCCGGAGAAGAAAAACCAGCAACAAGCAGATCTTCATGATCACAGACGGGAAACCCACCTGTATCAAGGAAGGTATTCGCTACTATAAAAACAGCTTTGGGCTGGACAGAAAGATCCTTAATAAGACACTTAACCTGGCTGCTCAATGTAGGAGGCTGAAAATTCCTATCACCACCTTTATGATCGCCAAGGACAGCTGGTTGGTGGAGTTTGTGCAGGAGTTTACCAAAGTAAATAATGGAAGAGCTTTCTATACCAGCTTAAAAGGACTGGGTGAGTATATTTTTGAGGACTATATCAGAAATAGGCGTAAACGAACCCGTTAAAAATTTAATTTGTAATATGCAGGCCTTCCACGAAAGTGGAAGGTTTTTTTATGATGAGCCCTCATGATAGCTGAAGAATATATCTCCATAAAAGAGACTGAAATAGAATCACTCTCAGAAAAAGAACTTGAAAGCCTGCTGGATAGATTTCATGATGAGCAATCCTTTCTCTTCTCTTTCCTGGTTATCATGGGAGAAGAAAATCTGAGGGAGGAGGAAGCTGAACTTTTGCTGGATGAAGGACTCTTCATCTGGTATCTCCTCCAGGCAGAATACGAGCTGGATGAAGTTTCTCCTGATGAGCTGGAAAGCCTGAGAGAAGAAAATATAGAGGTGCTGGAGAAAATGGAAGGGGAAGATCATGAAGAGAATAAGCTGGACTTCTCTGAACTGTTAGGCAACTATAGTGAGCCGGACTTATTGAAGTACCTGATAGAAGCAGTGTTTGAACGTGAGCAGGAAGTAGTCAAGAAGTCCGCCACGCGCGTATCTCTTTTCCTTTACCTAAAAGTCATTTTGGATGCCCTTTTGCGGAGTGCAAATATGGGTTAGGTGAGCATCCCTTGGGCATTAAGCCAGTCAAATATTTTGTGGTCCACAAAGGAGGTTAATTCTTTCTCCTCATAACTAAGCCACCTCATCTCTTCTATTTCCGAAGCGGGAGCTAAGTCTCCTTCATACTCGCCAAAGTAGCAACTCATCTTTACATCTACGGGTTCTTTTTTTCCGTGAGCCTGGGCTGAGAAAACGCCCATATACCTGATGCTCATAGGAACTATGTCCACACTTAGTTCTTCCTGTACTTCTCGCATCAAGGCCTCAGCATCATTTTCACCGGGATCTCTTTTCCCACCGGGGATATAATACACATCTTTCCCCTTAGACCTGGTGGTAAGAATTTTATTCTCCTTAATCTCAATCCATGCCAACTTATCAATGAATTTGGAACTCATAAACTTATTCCCAGTAGTTAAGGTCTTTATTTTTCCGCTTCTTGGATTTCTCCACTACATACTGAAGCAGCCTCATAGCGGCAAGCGGGTTTAAACCGGCAGTGGGTAAGAGGTTTTTATTCTGGTAGTAGTCATAGTACATCTGCCTTCCTACCATGAGTCGCTCATCTCCATCCACAGGTAGAGTCTTAATGATAGCATCCATTACTGAGGGATCCAGATTAGCCCTGGCAAATGATTCAGGCGTATTCTCCAGTATGTCCATATTCACTACGGCTGTCTTTATTTCCTCAGGTGTATTGTAAGGGAAGATGACTACTGGATTTAGGGTGAGGGTATCCTCACGCATATAGTTCACCGCATAGATGTACTGAGAAGAAACAGAGTAGGTTCTGATATAATCCCTAATGACAAAGGAGGCTGGATGGAAACCCACGTGGTTAAAGTAGAGCGTATCATTTTCAGTAACAGGAATACTGTAAAAACCTTCTGAATTACTCACCACCCCTCTACGTGTATTATTCACACGTACGGTTACATAGGGAATAGCAGACTCTGATGTCTCGCTGATGATCATACCGGAGAGCTGATAAATCTGTTGGGGCCCCGGTCCTGGCCCTGGAGTGATCTGTCCCTTAGCCAGAAAGGGAAGAAAAATCAGAACCAGAAAAGAGAATTTGCGGACATTCATAGAGTAAAGATAAAAGAATATCGTTTACCCAACTACGAATAATTTAATTGGGTTGTTGGTTCGCAGGTTTCGTTTTAACAAAAATTTAGCTTATTGCTGCTATGGAGCTTCAAACCAAGGTCCGAATACTCCCCCGAAAAGGTCTGCTAACTTATGAAAGCCCTATCCTATGTCTAGGTTCTTGTTTTGCAGAAATGATGGGGAAAAAGTTAACAGAAGCTAAGTTCAGCGCTCTCCATAATCCATTAGGTATTCTCTATAACCCCCTTTCTCTGGCGAATGTTATGAACATGATGCTGGATACTTCCCAATATCCGGAATGGAGCTATGCCCCACATTTAGAGAGATGGCATAGTTTTGAGCTTCACAGCCTCATGAGCCATGAGGATAAGGAAGACTTACAAGCAAGGGCTGATATCATTCTAGCAGAGGCTAGAGACTTTCTGAAAAAAGCGCCTCTAATCATTTTGACCTTTGGGACGGCGGTAGCCTACCGGCATAAAGGAAGTGGACAGATTGTGGGCAATTGCCATAAATACCCTAGTGATACCTTCCAGAAAGAATTGTTGGACCTCACAGATATGATGGCCACTTATCATTCTCTCTTTCAAAAGCTGCAAACGGAATTTCCTGACATAAAAATAATGCTTACGGTAAGCCCCATCAGACACATAAGGGATACCCTTCAACTTAATAGTGTGAGCAAAGCACTTTTGCGGGTACTTTGTAACCAGCTAGCAGAGGCATATGAGTGGGTAAGCTATTTCCCTTCCTTTGAGATCATGATGGATGAACTAAGGGACTACCGTTTTTATAGCTCAGATATGCTTCATCCTTCCTCAGTGGCTGAAAACTGGATTTGGGAAAAGTTTCTTCAAGCTTACCTGAATGATAAGGATGGAGAGTTACTGAAAAGGTGGGAAAAAATCCGTCGACAACTGAACCATAAACCTCGCCATCCCAATACAGCTACCTATAAGACCTTCCTTGAAAAACTCCACCAGTCCCTTCTTAACATTTCCGGAGAAATAAGCTGTGAAGCAGAATTGGCAGAAATAGAGAATTTACTTGCCAGACATTCAGCTTAATCTAAAATTGGGGTGCAATTTCTAATATTTTTAGTGAGTGAATAATTTTTGCTAACTTTACTATGGTTGAATGTTGAATTGTCTAAAAAAAGTAGCGTTTTCAGTATGATGGAAGTGAGTACAGCAGAAATACTTTGGTTAGGGCTAGGAGTATTGATAGGAGGCCTGCTGGGCGTGATGACTATGCTGGTGATTCACTTGAGAAAGGTTCAGCAGATAAAAGAAAACTCCGTAACAGCTACCACCCAACTATCCTCTATTCAGGAGCAGTTCGTCCACCTGCAAAAAGAATTCAAGCAGTTGCAGGACAAATACCTTTCTGCAGATTCTGCCCTTCAAAGTCTGGCCATAGATAAGGAGGTATTGGAGAAAGAGAAAAATCTGCTCATGGATCAGTTTGGAGAAAGGGAAAAAGTCCTGGATAAAGTAGAAAAGCAGATGAAAGTAGAGTTTGAGGCCCTGGCCAGAAGATCCCTCAGCCAGAATTCTATTCAGCTGTCTCACCTACATAAAGATTCTCTGCAGATATCCTGAATCCATTAAAGGAGCGTATTTCAGACTTTGAACAGAAAGTAGCTTCCACCTATGAGCAAGAAGCTAGAGAAAGGCTACTACTAAAGAAGGAAATTCACGACTTGGTAGAGCTTAATCTTCAGCTCAGTACAGAAGCCCAAAATCTTACCAAAGCACTCAAAGGAGATAATAAGGTCCAGGGAAATTGGGGAGAAATGGTACTCGCCAAAATTCTGGAAAGTAGCGGGTTGAGAGAAGGGCACGAGTATACTGCTCAGGCCAAGGACCTCTCCCTGCAATCTGCAGAAGGCAAAAGGCTGCAACCGGATATCATCATTAATCTTCCAGAAGGGAAGCATTTGATCATAGATGCTAAAGTTTCTCTCATCGCATATGAACGGTGGGTGGAAGAAGAAGAGAAGGAATTGAGGACGCAGTATATGAGAAAGCATCTGGAATCCATTCTCACACATATAAAGTCTCTAAGCGAGAAACACTATCAGCATTTGAATGGGGTGAATTCTCCAGACTTTGTGCTTATGTTCATGCCACTGGAACCTGCCTTCAGTATAGCAGTCCAGTCCAAGCCTGAAATCTTCAGCTATGCATGGGAAAGAAAAATTGTGCTGGTAAGCCCTACAACCTTATTGGCTACCTTAAAGACGGTGGCTTCTATCTGGAAGTTGGAACTACAAAACAGGAATGCGCAGGAGATAGCAAAGCAGGGTGGATTACTATATGATAAGTTTGTAGGCTTTGTGGAGGATCTGCAGCGGGTAGGGAAACACCTAGACTCTGCCCAGAATAGCTATGAAGATGCCTACAAAAAGCTAAAAGATGGGAAAGGTGCCCTCATAACCAAGGCTGAGAAACTGCGGGAATTGGGAGCTCAAAACAGAAAACGACTGGAGTCCTGATCTTAGCTGTCTTCGCTTTTCTGAGGAATGATTCCATCCCAAAAAACTGTGAGTTTGTTTTATCATAGAAAAGCTGCTTCTTTGGCATTATTTTCCATGCAAGCATTGAAATAGGGCTGTGCTTTCATGGAAATCTGTTCAGATTTTTAAGACACGATCGTTATGTCAAATATTACCGCTGCTATCACGGCTGTTGGGGGGTATGTACCCCCCAAGATTCTATCTAACGCTGACTTAGAGAAGATGGTAGATACCAGTGATCAATGGATCAGAGAAAGAACAGGTATCAGAGAGAGGAGAATTTTGGACAAAGAGCTGGCCACCTCAGATATGGCAGTAGAAGCCATCAAAAATCTGATGGAAAAAACGCCTTACGATCTGTCAGAAATAGAACTCATCATTTGTGCGACGGTATCTCCTGACCATGTATATCCTGCCACTGCCAATATCATAGGAGATAAACTAGGAATAAACGGTGTTTGGGGCTTTGACATAAGTGCCGCCTGTTCCGGTTTCCTATTTGCCCTACAAACTGGATCCAAGTTTATTGAGTCAGGTACCCATAAGAAGGTATTAGTAGTAGGAGCTGATACTATGTCTATTCGTGTAGACTATGAGGACAGAAATACCTGTGTACTTTTTGGGGATGGAGCAGGAGTAGTGTTGCTGGAGCCCAATGAAGAGGGTTATGGCATAAAAGATGCACTTCTGAAATCAGATGGTAGTGGAGCCAGGTACCTAAACCAAAAAGCGGGAGGAAGTAAGTATCCGGCCTCTCTGGACACGGTCAAAAATAAAGAGCATTTCATCCACCAGGATGGGAAGTCGGTATTCAAGTTTGCCGTAAAAGGTATGGCTGATATCACTTCTGATCTAATGGAAAAGAATGGACTCACAGGGGAAGATGTCGCGTACCTGGTACCCCACCAGGCTAATAAGCGTATCATAGATGCCACCGCAAAGCGGGCCGGGCTTTCCGAAGAGAAAGTTATGATTAACATAGAGAAGTATGGTAATACCACAGCAGGGACCATACCTTTATGTCTCTGGGACTGGGAGAGTAAACTTAATAAAGGTGATAACCTTTTATTGGCTGCCTTTGGAGGAGGGTTTACCTGGGGTTCTATGTATGTTAAGTGGGCCTATGACCCTTCCTGAACATAAGTAATCCTGTATATGCTGAAAACGCCTTTTCGTTTTCCATTTATCGCTCTTGTATGTGTATGCTTACTATGCTTCCTCACAAGTTGTGATCTGGATGAGAATATTTCTTTCCTCGAAGAAACACGAACGGGCTACCTCTTTTACCAAGATTCTGAAGGAGAAAAGGGCATTGCTCTTATAACCAAAGATGCCATCCAACTACAATGGCATGAAGGTGTCGGTATTACCGGCAACTCCCTTAGTGATGTAAGTGGTTTTCAAAAGGAGTTATGGGTATCCAGTGAGCTTGATAAGACCCTCCACGAAATTGATGTCCTAAATGGGACGGTTAACAAGACCATAGAACTTACTGATATTGCTCCTACTTACATCAGTGTAGGGGAGGATGAAATTCTCATATCTGACACTAGCCAAAACCTGGCCTTTTTCCTGAATAAAAGGACGGAGAGAATTTCCTCAGCGCCTCTCCCGGCAAAGGCAGGTGTATCAGCCTATAAGAGCCGGAAGTTCTACCTACAGGCTGGTACAGCCACACTCTTGATCCTTCAGGAAGACGCGTTAGCAGAGATCACCCGCTTTCAGTTAGAAAGGCCTATCTATGAAATTCAGGCCACTCCGGGGGTTTCGGTGATAGTGTCTACGCAGGATAGTGGAAATTTTGAAGCAGAGGTAAACTATAATACCAATGACCTGAGTAGAATAGAGCGAGAGGTGGCTTACACCAAAATCAGGCTGAGTCCGTTTACCCGTCAATTATATGGGAAAGAGCAGTTACAGACCTTCACCTTAACAGAAAATCTTCTTCAACCGGTCAACCAGTCAGAAGTGGAAGATTTTGAAGTAGATTTCTTTGAGAATCACCTCTGGCTCCTCAGAAACGGTAATTTAAGCC
>JBCBKZ010000104.1:0-11292 GCA_038520955.1 Bacteroidota bacterium
CTTTTACTTATTTCACAAAGCGAAATACCATTAAGACTCTGTTTTTGTTAGTCTATCCCATAGCTGAAATATTCACTCCTTTATCATCGTATATTCCGTGATCATAATATACCCTGATTAGATGAATCGCCTTTTAGTCTATCATCTGTTAATATTACTTCTTCCAGTTATAGGCTTCTCACAAGCTGGTCCTTCAGAAAAACTGGAAAAAGAACTTTCCGGCAACGAAGGAGAGGAAAGAATTACAGTATTAACAGAACTCACCCATAAGTTTGCAAAGAGAGATCCTAAGAAAGCCATAGAATATGGTGAGGAAGCGCTCCATCTATGCAATCAACTTGATTTTATTGAAGGTAAAATAGATGTGCTCATCAACCTGGGCCATGTATATAGAGAAACCGGAGAAGGCAGTCTGGCCCTGGAATACTTTGAGGAGGCGGAGGCACTAGCTGAAGAATTAGGGGACACTCTGGGAGTCTCAAACGCGATGCAGGGAAAAGGACTTGTGTATAGCCAGCTAGGGAAATTTGAGAAGGCTATTGCTGAATTAGAGATAGCCAAGGGGATGTATATTGAGCTTAATCACCTGAGTGGAGAGACAAAAAGCCTCATTAACCTCTCCAAGATTTACATAGACCAGAAAGAATATGACCAGGCAGTAGATTACCTTCTACAAGCCAAAACCAAAAATGATGTCCTAAAAGATGATGAGCTTTCCTATAGCATATTGGAGGATATAGGCTATATCTATCAGGTTAAGGGAGATCTGGATGAAGCACTATCCTATTTCCTGGAGGCTAGGGTGCTAATAGAAGAGCAAGGTAATCTCCTGGCTAAGGGATATCTATTTCAGAAAATAGGACTTGTATACCTGGATAAGGGAAGGGATAAAGAAAACCTGGGACTGGCCAGAACGTCTCTTATGGCGGCTCTGGACATATTTAAAGGCTTTGATGATGAAGATGGGCAGGCTGCCTGTTACGCTAAACTGGGGATCATTCAATACTATAGTGATAGGCCTGAGTTAGCTACCTCATGGTTAAAAAAAGCCATTCTCATATATGAGAAAATGGGATATACTAAGGAGATCACTTCCGTAAAGTATGACCTTGCCCTCATTCTGAAAAGCCAGGGGAATGTCAATGAAGCAGAATTGACCTACTGGGATGTGATAGAACTGGCAGAAACACAGAAGGATATCTCTACTCAGCATCAGGCCATGAAGGGGCTGGCCCAGCTATACTCTTCCACTGGTGACTATAAAATCGCTTTCAGGCTATTAGATGATGCTGCTAAGTTGAGAGATTCTCTCAACCTGGAAGAACGTGAGAAAGCCAAGGTAGAAGCAGAAGCCAGACTGGAATCAGCTTTGCAAGACGCCAGGACAGATTACCTTTTAGATAATGAGATTAAAAATGAGCTTCTCATAAACCAGCAACGGTTTCAGAATATCATTCTGAGTGCCAGTATCTTCCTGATATTGGCAGTAGTAGTATACATCCTCTATAACAGAAGGCAGATCAAGAAAGCCTATCTGGTGCTTAGTAGGCAGGCAGCGAAGATCAGAAGACAGAAAGAGGAGCTGGCAGAAAAGAATGTGATGTTGGAAGACCTTAACAGGGAGAAAGATGGTCTGATAGGCGTAGTAGCCCATGACTTGAAATCACCCTTAGCTATGGTGCAAAACATCAGTGAGATGATAGCGGATGCAGGTTCTCTGAACGAAGACCAAAATCAGTATCTGGGCATGCTGAATAAAATGGTTGAAAGGGGGAATAACCTGATCAGGGATCTACTGGATATCAATTTTTATGAAAGTTCAGATGCAGCTCCTAAGCTGGAAGCTATTATGATAGATGATTTCATGGAAGAGCTCCTTCCTCCATATAAGCAGAAAGCCATAGATAAGGATATCCACCTTGTGTACGAGGGGAGCCGGGAAGTACAGCTGGCTACAGATACAGCCTTCCTTTCCAGGATTATGGATAATCTGGTGTCTAATGCCATTAAGTTTTCCCCCTTTGGGAAAAATATCTTTGTTACCGTTTCCAAGATAGGGGAGGTTCTACAGATATCTGTTCGGGATCAAGGACCAGGCATCAGCCAGGAAGATCAGCAGCTGATGTTTAAGAAATTCCAGAAACTCACTGCTGTCCCTACTGCAGGAGAAAATTCCACCGGACTAGGCCTATTCATCGTAAAAACGCTGGTGGAGAAGATGAATGGCGAAGTGAAGGTCCAAAGTCAGGAAGGCCAGGGAGCGGAATTCATCATTCTGTTACCTAACAGAATGTCTCAGCAACGAGCCATGAAAGTAAGCTCCATTACTGCCTAGAAAAAAGCTTCCCATTTTTTTAAGAAAACATTTCGCGCTAAAATCCTGATATATAGGAATTTAGAATGATTCTGGATTTTTTTCTCAAAAAAAAGCCCTAATTTTCTCGTCCTTTTAAGAACTCGCGTCATTAAAAGGGTGTAGACTATATACAATCAAACACTAACAACTTACTATTATGTTAATCTCAGATAATCAAATCACCTCCATTACGGGCAATTCCCCCGTGTGCTTTTGGTTTAATGGGTCCTTTCCCACAGTAGCGAATGTGTCCGCGAGAACACCTATGCTGGATTCAAATGGGACAAGAGATCTGGATTATCTGAGTAAACAAAAGATATATGACTCAGATAGTCGGATTCTACAACTGGATGACCCCGGCCTACAGCTAGATCATCCCAGGAGAACCCGAACCAGTGTGTTCCATTTTGAATCGGAGGATTCAAGTACCCATTCACATTTTTTCACTATCAAACACCATCTGAGTCATGGCCATTCAGTTAGACATAAAAAGAAAAAACCTAAATACCTTAAGCGATCTGGAGCTTTGGAGAGCTTATCATGAGGGAGATTCCCGTGCATACGGGGTGCTCTTCAAAAGGCACGAGCTAAAACTCTTTCTCGTTATTAATAGCTGGGTAAAAGACCCTGAGCTGGCTAAGGATATCTTACAGGAAGTAACTGTAAAGATCCTGGAGAAAAGAGAAAGCACTGCCGATATAGTAGTTGAAAACTTCTTCGTATGGGCTGTACAATTTGCCCGTAACATCTGGAGAAGCAGTCATCGAAACACGAAGAGAAGAGCCGAAATCATCCATGATGAAGTGAGTCCATACATACAGACCACTTGCAGGAATGAAGCTCATGAAGACTTAACGCGTATGGTAGATTGCCTGAAAAGAGTAAAGAAGCTGGCGCACAGACGGATATTGGTACTTGCCGCTCAGGGATATAAAAACCCAGAGATTGCCGTAAGGCTTAAGAAGAGTACCAAGTGGGTGAAGGACAACAGGTGCCTGGCCAAAAAAGAATTCAGGCAGATTCTTGAACGTGAAGGCTTAATGAGTTAAGCAAAATTTCCTTAAAGAAACAGTGTGAAAGCACTGTTTCTGGCAGGAAACTATAGTAAGGCCTATGAAAGAGAAGGATGTATTTGTACGCAACTCTTTAGAAGTTTCAGACTTCATGGATTATTTGGATGATTCTGTCTCCCATGATAGAAAACAACAAATAGAAGAAATCCTGATCACTCAGGAAGAGGAAAGAGCTGTGTTAGAGGGGTTGGTTAACTTATATGAGTACCTGGGTACCTCCGCCAGAAGTCAGGTAAATGATTTTCTTAGAGGGGTTAGCCAGAGTGTCAATGATACCCTCCATAAGCATCCCGGATATGTGCTTCAATCTTTGGCCGCTTTCCTTTGTATAAGTACCATTGGGTTCAGTTAGCTCAATAATAGGTGTATCTCAATTCCTGCTTTTTGCTAGGACCCTTGATATCCCAATAAAGCAATAGCTTTCCCGCTAATAGTGTTACTTCAGCAACATATAAGTCTTCTCCACACAGATGAGGGCTTACACTTTTCCATTTATTTGGGGCTTCAGTAGAGACTATTTCTACCAGTTTGACCGGATGTTCAGGACCTAGCCTCAAATGGCCTATTTCCAGGCTATTCTCATCTAATTTGAGCCAGTAGTAAGAGTTGGTGAAAGGAATGGAAGTTCCGTTAGGAGGAACCCATGTCCCCCTCTCTGCCCAGATGATCTGCTGATCAGTGGAACTTACCATCACTTCTCCTTCTCCAGACGCCTGATGCTGACCAAAGCGGATATCCTGTTTCAGTTCTGAAACGGATAATAGTCTTTCCCATAGCATCTGTACAGAAGAATCATTTTTTCCCATGGGGCCAAAATAGAATTATTGCGTTTATCAGGAAAGCAGAAAGGATGACTGCGTTGCCAGGGGAAGAATATCCATTAATGGCGATGAGCTTACCTGCCAGCGCGATAGAAGCCCCGGCAATAACTGCAGGGATCACACGCTTCTCTGCAAGCTTAGCGCCCATAAGGCCTGCAATGGTAGGAATGATGAAGCCTCCGGAAAAGATGGTCATGGCCAGCAGTAAGGTCCCTATGATGGAAGGATACAGACTGGCCACAATAGTGGCTACTATTCCACTAAAGAAAACCCATACTTTACACCTTTGAAGCCTGTTTAAAGACCATTTCTTTGGGCTGGGCAACAGACTTAGGATAGCTGAGGCGCTTAATAGGGTAGTATCAGCTGATGACATAACGGTAGACCATAGCACTGCCAGTAGAAAGCCTGAAGCCCAAAGAGGCATTACTTGCTGCATGAGCAGGATAATATTGGCCTGTGTCTTTCCTGATGAATCAGGCAGGATATGTATGGCTTCAACGCCAATATAGCCAAGGCTAATGGCAACAGGGACCATTAGGAAAGCGGTAAGCATGACGGCTCTTCTGGCGGTCTGCCCATCCTTAGCGCAGAAAAGTCGTGAGTATACATCTGGGCCTACCAAATAGGTGGTAGCGTAGGTGCCCATGAGGACCAGCAGGTCCAGGGGAGAGAAGGCTTCATTGAATGGAAATCCCCCTACAGCTTTAGTTTGAACCTCTCCCTGAAATTGAGAAACATAATAAACAAGGCTCCCCAAGCCCATGAGAATAAAAAGAGATTGGAGGCCATCAGTAGTCAGGACAGACTTTTGTCCGCCCAGGAGGGTATATAGAATGATGATGGCAGCAGAGCTATACAAAGCCATAGAGTAGGAGACGGGTAGGAAGGCAGTCATTACCTTTGCTGCACCTATGAACTGGGCGGCTACTATTCCTGTCCATGCCAGAGGAATGAGAATGGTAGCTAGCTTGGCTACCTTAGATCCAAACAGCTTCTCCATCATCTCCGGGAAAGTATACACCTGAAAACCTTGTACTTTCTTGGAGAAAGGGATGAGGAAGAATAACCCTAGTGCCCCGCTTAGCAGCAGCCATATAGCTGCCCAGCCTTGTATAGCTACCAGGTTCACGGTCCCTAACACAGCGGAGCTGCCTAAAATTGTGGCTAACAGGCTCCCACTGATGGCCAGTAAGCTTCCACGTCTTCCGGAGACAAGGTAATCCCCTTCTGTTTTTATCCTTCTGGCTGACCAAATTCCGATTCCCAGTAGGCCTAACACATATAAGCCCGGGATGGCAAATTGTAGATTCATATTTGAGTTTTCCTCTTAACTGCTAACCTTACTCTTAGGTAAGCCGTAAAATTATAACACAATTGCTTTTTTTCCTTTTGGAATGAAAGTTGTATTTTGAGGTATAGAGAAACGAGTGTATGGCTGAAATTAAAGGAAGTACAAATCCCGCTCAGACGCCTTCAAAGGTCCTTCAGATAGAAATTATGGAAGGAGCATTTGATGTGATGAATAAGACTGATTTGGCTAAAGGGATTGCTGTTCAGG
Source organism: Bacteroidota bacterium (assembly GCA_038520955.1). Taxonomy (GTDB): domain Bacteria; phylum Bacteroidota; class Bacteroidia; order J057; family J057; genus JBCBKZ01. Next base: position 5,812 of record JBCBKZ010000104.1, read on the forward strand.
CCTTTACCAATGCTATTATATCAGGAATTTCTGATATGGCTAAGGAAGGGAACCTGAAACTGGATGAGTGGGAAGATGGAAAGATCAATGGTTCTGAGTATGTAGTGAAGGTAGTGGGGAAAGGGCTAAAATCAGCTAGCTTCTCTGGTTCTAAAACCGTGGCAGCTTTGAGTATTAAGGAAGTAGCCAAGTTTGTAACCAACAGATTAGGAAAAGAAACCCTAAAAAGATTTGCCAGATCTAACACCATGACGGCTGTAGCCTTTGGGATGGTGGATCAAGGAGTAGATACCTTTAAGTACGTGAAAGGGGACATAGGTTCTAAACAATATAAAGTAAGCACCCTTCAGAATTTAGGGTCGGCAGGTGGAGCTGTGGGAGGTGCCGCTACTGGGGCTGCTTTAGGTTCTGCTGTACCGGGATTAGGAACAGTGTTAGGAGCCGCCATTGGGACCATGCTGGGAAGTTACGGAGGAAGTATCATGGGAAAATCTCTGGGGGAAGATTTCTTTGAGGAAGAAGGAACAGAACTGAAGAATAATCAGGACGAAAGCTAAGACTAAGAAAACATAAAGTGTATAAATCAATAAAGCCCTCGAAAGAGGGCTTTATTATTTTTTGTTTTCCCTTAATAGGATCATACTACCAGCACACAGTTTTCACCGTCTCCGAAAGGAGTGGTAACAAACTTGTCTGCTTCAGGATCATTTTCCCACTTAGCGCCATCAATTACGTATCTGAATTGGTATTCACGTCCTTGTTCTAATTCAAGAGTACCTGAGAAATCACCGCTTTTCAGATTCTTCAGAGGGGTAGCAACTGGATCCCAATCATTGAAATCTCCTGCAACGTGTACGGACTTGGCTCCATTAACGATAGCTTTGGAAACCTTAAAGGTTACTTTAACAACAGGTTTGCTTTTTAAAAACTTCTTGGTAATACTCATAAGACTGTGTATTGAACAGTTGACAGATTGTGTTTTTTACTATTGTCAAAATGCTTGATAGGCACAAATTAAATACAATTATCTTAAAAATAGCCAGATTTGTATGAAGAATATTGAGTATTTACTAAAAATATACCCATATTCTTGACATTCTGACAAACATCTAGATATCTATGTATTTCTAGATTTGTGTCTAAAACGTTTTCGTGAGTTATCCAATTTTCAGGAAGCTAACAAGTGAAAGCCTAGGCTATTCTGACATTATAACGCCAGGGGAAAATGATAAGTATCCCCAATACTCCTTGGGTAAGAAATAATTTTTGATGAGTCTTTTAAGACTTGTCTGATTATCAGCTTATTAAAAATATTCTCCCAAAATCAGGACAGGTAGAGACTGGAGAATCTCCTGAATTCTCTTTCTAGGAAGGGTGGGTTGTTAGGATTTAGCTGAAAAAATTAGCGGATTCTATCCACTGATTTAATCAGCTCATCATCTTTCTGAATATTCCGAATGGCCAGCCAGATGAGGAATATAGCCAGTACTGGTAATGCGAATCCCCAGGCAGGAGTACCCGAATTGATGTTGCCCTCCACTATATAGGGCCCTTGTTGGGATAGAAGGACAAGTAGCAGGATTTCTGCCATCAGGTCTATGATGCTAATATAGGCCAGCTTTATCTGACTCTTTCTATCAGAGAATCTGAAAATGGTAATCAGAAGCATGACGGTAGCCGCTACCAGGATCACAATGAGTGCTATGTGGAAAGGCGTCTCCGTAAATGAGAGACTTTCACTCGCCTCCTGCGCGTTCAACTGAATCTCCAGACCAGAAATCTCTTCTGTTCCTTCTGCTCCCTGATAACTCCATAGGGGGGCAGCTATAATTCCAAGATTTACAAAGATGGCTAGTAGGAGAAAGACAGTTTGTATACGCTGAAGCATGATCAATCATTTTCTTACCCAAAACTACTGAAAGTTTTGAGAATACCTCAGCGAGATATAGAGTTCCTAACTTTCTGCTAGATTTGTCTGAAGAAATTGAAAATATCAGTCCGGTGAGGTACTTTCTTGATATCAGTTATTTAGGTACTCAGTATGCAGGCTGGCAAATCCAGCCTAATGCACTTACGGTCCAGGAAGTGCTGGAGAAAGCCCTACAGACTTATTTTGGAGAGCCTATTTCCGTGTTAGGTGCTGGAAGGACAGATTCCGGGGTACATGCCAGACAATTACTGGTTCATTTTCATGTGGATGTAGCGCTTTCTGAAAAGACCAGGTTTGGCTTAAATGGAATCCTGCCACAGGATATTTCTGTCAATGGCATCTATACCAGTACGCAGGAAGACTTTCACGCCAGATTTGATGCCATCAGTCGGGCGTACTGCTACCGTATTTCCACCCGTAAATCCCCACTGGATACACAGATCACTTCGTGGATAAGAAGGAGGCTGGATGTAGAAGCCATGAATACAGCTGCTAAAGCGCTGTTGGACTACAAAGACTTTGCTAGTTTCTGTAAGCTTCACGGAGACCAGAAAACTACGCTCTGTGATATGCATCATGCCTACTGGACGCAGGAGGGCAGTAGGCTGACTTTCCATGTCCAGGCGAATCGTTTTCTGAGAGGAATGGTCAGAGCTCTGGTAGGTACCCTCATATGGGTAGGTGAGGGGAGAATAAGCATACCTGAATTTATCTCCATCATTGAGGCTAAAGACAGGGCAGCAGCAGGACCTAATGTAGAAGCCAAAGGCTTAACATTGGAAAAGGTGAATTATCCTGAGGGTAGTTTTACCCTGGTTGGCTAATACGGACTGGATTAGAGTGCCTCCATCTTTTGTCTGAGCTCTACAAAGGAATGCTCTATGATTCTGCGGGTTTCAGTTACCTGCTCAGGAATCATTTCCAGACGCTCATTGTTCTTCGCTTTCTGTTCTATGCTTCTGATCACCTGTCTCAGAGACTCTATTCCCATGGTGTCAATAGAACTTTTCAGCTTATGGGCACATTTACTGAGCTCCTTAAACTCACCGTTTTTCAGATGCTCATCCATTTTCTCAAGTAAACCAGGCGTAGTTTCAATAAACTTGGAAATGGTTTTCTTGATAATCATGCTATCCCCCAACGTATCATTCAGATAAGAAAGATCTGTATAGTTGGTTGCTTCCGGATGATGGTGTCCGTTAGTGTATGTTGGTTCGGGTTCGTTCATATAACCAGCAAAACTATTTTCTGGCTGGGGGTAATCTGGTATACTGCCTGTAGGAAGGGAAGGTTCCGGTACCAGTGCTTGCTTCTTAGGCGCATAACGTGATATTTTGGCATACAAACTATCATTTTTTACTGGCTTGGAAATATAATCATCCATCCCCTCCTGTAAACATCTATCGTCACTTCCAGAGAAAGCGTTGGCTGTAAGGGCCACAATGGCGATATCTCTGGCCGGAGGTTGCATTTCTTTCCTGATAAATCGGGTAGCTTCATATCCATCCATTTCTGGCATCTGGATGTCCATCAGTATCAGGTCATAATTATTTTGTCTCAGCTTGTCTACACATTCCAGCCCATTATTGGCCAGGTCTGTTTCTATACCCCAGCTATCCAGAATGGTTTGTGTAACTATCTGGTTGGTCTCATTATCCTCTACTATCAGCACCTTCATGCCTTCCAGACGCTTCTCAGATTCTTGCAGGTTAGGTGTTGACTCTGTACCCTCATGGTCAATGCCGAAGGTTAGATCAAAGCCAAATACGGATCCTTCTCCTAAAGAGCTATCTACAAAGATCTCTCCGCCCTGCAGCACTACCAACTGTTTTACGATGGTAAGCCCCAGGCCTGCTCCACCATATTTCCTGTTCAGGCCACTGTCAACCTGTCTAAAGCTTTCAAAGATCAGGTTAAGCTGATCCTTAGGGATGCCTATTCCCGTATCTGCAACTGTGAATCTGATTTGAACCTTGTCTTCAGTCTTGTTTAGGCACTGAGCCTGAATATGAATGCTTCCTTCATCGGTAAACTTGATGGCATTTCCTGTGAGATTCAGCAGTATTTGAGAAAGACGTACAGCATCTCCCAGGAGAAATGCCGGGATTTCTTCATCCAGGTCAACCAGCATCTTTAAGTCAGAAACCACTTTTCCTTCCCGCTGGGCTTTCACCTGCTTTTCCTGAATATTTAGTTCCATCATCTCACGTAGTGAGTGAATGACTTTTTTCAGGTGGAAAGTCTCTTTACTAAAGTCTATGGTCCCTGCCTCTATCTTGGATAGATCCAGAATATCATTTACCACTGCCAATAGGGTGTCTCCTGCCGTTTTAATGGTTTCCAGCAGAGACCTCTGATGTGGCGTAGGATTGGTTTGACTTAACAGTATGTCAGTCAGATTTAGGATTGGATTGAGAGGCGTTCGAATTTCATGGCTGGTTTTGGCCAGAAACTCCTGTCTTACCTTAAACGCTTTCTGAGCGAGGTCTTTCTCTCTCTTCAGCGTTTCTATTTTATTTCGTTCAGTTATGTCTTGTACAGTACCTACCAGGCTACTGATCTCTCCATTTTTCTTGACCATCTCACCTTTGAGGGCTATCAGTTTATCTTCCCCATTAGGCGTGATGATTCTGTGCTCTGTATAAAGGTCAGTATGATTTTTGAATACTTCCAGCATTTCCATGGCTACTCTGGTCTGGTCTTCAGGATGGACCGCCATGAGATAGTCTTCAAATGTCAGGAACTGGTACTGGCTGGGTAGCTCAAATATATTGTATACCTGAGGAGAACAGTAAAGCTTGTTTGTCTCCAGATGAATATTCCAGTCTCCTACCTTGGCTAGCTGCTGGGCTTTTTCCAGGCGGGATAGCATATTTCTCCGCTCTACTTCATTCTCATATCTCTGAATGCTATATCTGATGGACTTGATAAGTAGGTTGGTATCCAGGTCATTTTTATCCAGGAAGTCCTGCGCTCCTCTTTGTACAGCTTCCAGCCCTATCTTCTCATCTTTGAATCCGGTAAGAACTATATAGGGATATTCAGGAAATTCGCTGTAGAGATTATCAAAAGTGACCAACCTGTCAGATTCGCCGGAGGGTAAACTATCTGTAAGAATTAAATCAAGCAGAATGATATCCACTTTATTCTCACCTTTTAAAAGGAATTCTTTTCCCTCCTTCAAAGTGTTTTTTACAAAAAGCTCATACTGAACTTTCCCCGACATAAGTAAGTATTCCTGAAGAAGCCTTACGTCTCCAGGGTTATCTTCTATAAGCAGGATATTAACTTTGAAATCTTGTAACATTTACTCCTTAACTATTAGCGTGCGTTGCGAATCCAAGTGATCAAAAAATGCCAGGTGGGGTATTTACATGTATCTTTTGGTACGAATCAATGTTCAGGTTATTATATCCTGCGTAATTCGGCTCGATGAAAAGTCTGTAACAGACTGGCTTTTGTTGCATGTTTCCGGTCAAAATGAACCTATATGACTTGATTATGCCATATTCCTGCTCATGTTAACAGGTCCTTGTTTTCAGCTCGTTTTC
>JBCBKZ010000105.1:0-11276 GCA_038520955.1 Bacteroidota bacterium
TCAGGCCAGATAGAATCCAGTATTTCATACTCAGGACCAATCTCAGATGGTTTCCAGATTTATCTCTGGACACAGAAAATGGACAGGCTTTTTCTTTTAACAACATAGAATTCAATTTCATTCAATTGATCCTCTATCCTGAGAGAATTTTCTAGTTAAGGGACTGTAAAACTGAGGGGATTATGACAAGTTCAGGTAGTTGAAAAGAGTCTTATATGTCTCTTCTTCTAAAAGACTTACTACTACCTATGCAAAAGATACAATCGCTGGTACTGCTATCTCTCATAGTACTTAGCTGGGGGTGTTCACCACCTAAGGAGGAAGCCATAGTAGAAATACCTTCCTTTCTTCCACTCAATAGCATGTCTACAGAAAATCTGGAAGCGTTTACCACTGATGGAACTAATTGGCAGGTGGTAGGAGAGGTATATGCTGATTTAAATGAAGCGCAGGATTTTGAACTCATAGAAGGAAGCGGAGTCCTGGTCAATAATCAAACAGAGGAAGCCAAAAGCCATTTATTCTCCAACCTGGAGCATGGAGACCTTGAGTTCGAAATCGAATTCATGATGCCCAAAGGCTCTAATTCTGGTATCTACTTCCAGAGCAGATATGAGATACAGCTATTTGATAGCTGGGGGAAGGAAGAGGTAACTTATGCTGATTGTGGCGGAATCTACGAGCGCTGGGATGATAGCAAGCCTGATGGAGAACAAGGCTATGAAGGACATGCACCTCCCATTAACGCCAGCCTGGCTCCCGGACTTTGGCAACATTATAGGGTACTCTTCAAGGCACCTCGTTTTGATGCTGAGGGAAATAAGGTAGCCAATGCCCGTTTTGACAGTGTGTATCACAACGGCATGCTCATACATGCAGATGTGGAGGTTACGGGTCCTACCAGAGCAGCCGCTTTTGAGGATGAAGTTCCCGTAGCACCCCTTATGATACAGGGCGATCATGGCAAAGTGGCTTTTCGTAACATCCGCTACAAAGCCTACGGAGCTGACACACTCAAACTTGCTAACATCCAATATGAGCTTTTTGAAAGTCCGGGAGACAAATTACCCAAGGACTTTGATGCACTTAGCCTGATCCAGACTGGAGCTGCAGAAGACTTCAAGGTTTCAGAACTCAGTGAGGAGAATAACCATTTTGCTGTGAGGTATACGGCTGACCTGGAAGTAGGCAGCCCAGGGGAATACCTTTTCACTACCTGGATAGATGATGGGGGAAACCTATCCATAGATGGAAATCTGGTCGTCAATAATGAAGGAGACCCAGGAGGTGATACAGAAAGAGGGCTGGTTACTCTGACTGAGGGAACCCACCAACTCGAACTTACTTTTTACCAAGAGGTCTGGCTGGCTATGGCAGAGATATCTTACGAAGGACCCGGCATATACAAACGCTATTTGGGAGGTCATACGGAATTGCCGTGGAAGCAAAAACCCAAGGAGCGCATCATAGTAAATCCTGGAGAGGAGGCTGAGATGATCAGAGGCTTTGTCAAGCATGGTGGAGAGAAGCTTACTCACACCATCTCAGTTGGGGATCCTAAAGGAATTCATTTCAGCTATGACCTTTCCAAAGGAGCCCTTTTGAAAGTTTGGCGAGGTGCCTTTGCTGATGTAACAGATATGTGGCACGAGAGAGGAGAAGCTCAACTGTTAAAGCCGCTGGAAGCCTCCATTCAAACCCCAGAGGGTATACCTGTCCTCCAAGCCAATGAGGAAACCTTTAGGTATAAAGGCCATCAGATAGCTGAGGGGGGTCGTCCGGTATTCCAGTATGACCATCAAGGCGTGCGAATAAAAGACCAACTATCTCCAACCGACGGTGGGCAAACCATAGAAAGGATGCTTTCATTAGAAGGCTTGGGAAGCCTTGATTACAGAATCGCAGAAGGGGAAAATATCCGCTTACTGGAGAACGGACTCTACTATATAGATGGACAATACTATCTACAGTTTGATGAACAGAATAAAGGACTCCTAAGCATAGAAGAAAGCAAAGAGAAACAGCAGTTAGTTGCTTCCTTAGGAGAAGCCGGACTAGCCTATCGGATCATTTGGTAAACGCCTCCAGTTTTTCTCCTAATAAAAAGAAAGAATATATATGAATTCCATACATAAAATGTCATTCTCAAAAACTCTCCTTACCCTCTCCTTGATTCTGGGGACTGCTCTCCTACAAGCGCAACCCTTAGCTAATCAGGAAGGAAACTACTCTGACATTAAAGAAGTACCCATACCAGAGGGAATAGTACTGGAAGTAGGCGGACTAGCCTTTGACGATCAAGGAGCTCTGGCCGTGAGTACACGCAGAGGAGAAGTCTGGAGAATAGAAAATCCAGGAAGTGCCTCCCCTACTTTCTCACGCTTTGCTCATGGACTCCATGAGCCACTAGGACTAGCATTTAAAAACGACACCTATTACCTGACGCAAAGGTCAGAACTCACCAAAATCCAGGACCTCAACCAGGATGGGAAAGCTGACGTATATGAGCCCATTTATGTCTGGCCACTGGAAGGGAACTACCATGAGTATTCTTACGGACCTGTCTTTCTGCCTGATGGGGACATGCTAGTAACCCTTAACCTGGGATGGATAGGGAGAGGCGCCAGTCTCTCCAAATGGAGAGGATGGATGCTAAAGATCACGGAAGAGGGAGAAATGACGCCTATTGCTACAGGCATGCGTTCTCCAGCGGGATTTGGGCTAAATGCCAATGGAGACATTTTCTACACTGAAAACCAGGGAGACTGGGTAGGCTCTGGGAGAATGACCCACATAGAAATAGGAGACTTTGTAGGAAATCCTGCGGGACTAAAATGGACAGGAGAAGAAGGTTCTCCACTGAGTTTGACAGAAGAAGAAATCATAGATACGCTAGGCTACACTTTGTATGAGTATGGTAAGCTCATTCCTGCGGTTAAGCCTCCCTCAGTTTGGTTCCCGCATACCCTCATGGGGATTTCCACCTCAGATGTTTTGCTGGTTGACAATGATGCATTCGGTCCTTTCGAAGGACAATTACTCATAGGAGATCAGGGACACAGCAAAATCATGCGGGTATTCCAGGAGAAGGTAAATGATACTTATCAAGGTGCCTGCTTTGGATTCAGAGAAGGATTCTCCTCAGGCATCCTCAGAATGGAATGGGGACCAGAAGACGATATCTATGTGGGCATGACCAGTAGAGGGTGGTCTTCTACAGGTAAGGCACCTTTTGGATTAGAAAGACTGGTGGCAAAAGGGAAGGCTCCCTTCGAAATGCAGAAAATAGAAGCTCAACCTGATGGTTTTCTCATCACTTTTACAGAGAAAGTAGATCCTACAACAGCGGCTGATCCGGCTTCTTATCAGATCACAGATTTCACTTATAGATATAACCACGTTTATGGCTCTCCTGCTATCAATCAGGAAACGAAGAGCCTTCATCATGTGATGTTAGGAGAAAATGGCATGAGTGCGCGACTCTACTTCCCGGAAATGAGAGAAGGTTATGTGTATGAGGTACGTGCTAAAGGCGTTCGTTCTGCTAACAGGGATGAACTCCTTCATCCAGTTGCCTACTATACCTTGAATTACATTCCTGAAGGGGAAAAAATGGACATGAGTACTACTCTTTCAGAAAAGGCCATAGCCAGCGCCAATGCCTCTGCCAAGCGAATTGCCAGCATGCCTGCTTCCTGGGCTGACGGCCCTGATCAAACCGTAGACATAGGGACACTGCCGGGCTTGAAGTTTGATGTAGCTGAAATCACAGCTAAGCCAGGGGAAAAAATTCGCCTGAACTTCAATAACAATGATGACATGCTTCACAACCTCCTCATTGTGAAACCTGGCAAAGCAGATGAAATGGGTCAATTAGCCTTGGATCTGGGCCTCCAGGGACCGGATAAAGGCTACATCCCGGAATCGGAGGATATCCTTTATCATACAGGGCTTCTTCAACCAAATTCATCAGATGTGATCTATTTTGAAGCACCCGCTGAGCCAGGTAGATATGAGTACGTCTGTACCTTCCCCGGCCACGCTCAGTTGATGAGAGGGGTATTGGTGGTGAAGTAATGCATTGAGATGCCCACCGTTAAAACGGTGGGCTCATATTGTAGGTCATGAGTAAGCCTAATCGAAAGTGAAAATTAATGGCCTCATAAAAATATAAAGTGGGCTGGCCGTTCCTCCACTGATCGTGGGCGGCAAGTGAGATGCATTGGAGGGACAAAGCGTTTTTGGTTCCTTTTGGGGCGAATGCCAAAAGGAACTCCCGCTGAAAGCGACGTAGCACTGGTAAAGTCTACCCTAAGGAATGGCTTTAACTTAAAAAGAATTCTCATAACTGGCCATGAAACTCTTCAAAAGAATCCTCCTATCTATATTCCTCCTCCTCATAATGGGAGTTCTGGTTTTAGGTCTCATTATCAAGCGTAATTCCTTCCAATTAAAGGATTGGGAACCTCTCCCCAGCATGCAAGCCATGGTGATGCCGGAAAGGCCTAACATCCTATTGCTGGTAGCAGAGGATATGAGCGACAAGGTAGGTGCCTTTGGAGATGAACTTGCCCATACGCCCAACATTGATGAGCTGGCCAGCATAGGAGTCCGCTACCCCAATACCTTCACTACGGCAGGAGTATGTGCGCCCAGTAGAGCAGCCCTCATTACAGGTATTCACCAGATCTCCATGGGAGGCCAACATATGCGTACCAGCACACGACCTGAGGGCGCCTACAAATGTGTACCTCCTGCAAATGTAAAGGCATTTCCGGAGTTGCTAAGACGTGAAGGCTATTTCACCTTCAACACCTCCAAACAGGATTATCAGTTTAGCGGAACAGGCGTGGGTTCTGGTCCTTTCACTATATGGGATGAGGAGAATAAGGCCAACATGTGGCGTAACAGACAAACTGCCCAACCCTTCTTCGGCATGGTCAACTTTATGATTACGCATGAAAGTGGAGTCTTTACGCCCTTAGGCCACAAGCCTAACAGCCTGATCCATTTTGTGCTACAGCTGTACAGATGGCTTAGCCTTCCCGGACATGGAGATCTACCCAATACTGATCCAGCAAATATAGAACTCCCCCCTTACTACCCGGATCTGCCTACTGTCAGACAAGATGTAGCTCGCCATTATGACAACATCGCCAGAATGGATGCGCAGGTAGGGAATATTCTGGATAAGCTAAAACAGGATGGACTGATGGAAAGCACCATCATCATCTGGACTACCGACCATGGAGATGGCCTCCCAAGAGCCAAGCGTGAACTCTATGATTCCGGCATCAAAGTCCCTATGGTCATTTACTATCCTCCGGCCTTCAGACCCGCGCATGTACATGAAGGAGGAGTAGATGAAAGGCTGATCAGCTTTGTGGATCTGGTTCCCACCATTCTCTCTGCTGCAGAAGCTCCTTTGCCCAATTTCCTTCAGGGACAAAGCCTATTGGACACTACTCAAACCTTTGATCAAATTTTCGCTTCCAGAGACAGAATTGACGAGGTCATGGACAGACAAAGAGCTGTCAGAACAGACAGATATAAATACATCAGAAGCTGGTATCCGGAACAGGAAGGGGGCCATAAGCTCGCCTTCCGAGATAATTTGGAGATGATGCAGGAAATTTGGAAGCTGAAAGAGGCAAATAAGTTAAGCCCAGAACAACTCCTTTGGTTTCAAGGACCCGGAGAGGAAAGCTTATTTGATCTGGAGAATGATCCTCATGAGTTAGTAGATGTAAGTACTGATACTTCTTATACAACCGTCCTGGATAGCATGCGAAATGCCTTAGGCAGTTGGCTAACCTCAGTAGAAGATTGGAGTGACACCCCAGAAAATGAGATGGTAGCCCAGTTCCAACCCAGTGGAGAAACCCCTGTTACGCCTGCACCTGAGCTCTCAATTGTGGAGGGTCAACTGGACGTGGCAGGTATAGAGGGTGCTTCTATTGGCTACAAAATAGGAGATGGCCCATGGCAGCTTTATTCCTCTCTTATCCCTTATTCTCTTGATGGGGAAATCACGGTCAAGGCAGTGAGATATGGCTGGGAGGAGAGTGAAGAGGTAGAGGTTATCCCCGAAAATATCCTGATAAAGTAGTGATTGTTCATTTATCTTAGGGTAATCAGCATGATTGACTCAGAATGCCCCTGAGGTTCATGAAGGGATAATTTATTTCTCTAAAGATTGTCGTTTCGAGAGCCTCAACGACCTTGTACGGGAAGAATTTCCCATGGCACTTCTCTATTCCTGGTTACACTTCTTGCAGACGAAGCATATATAGGCAAATCACTATTTCACAATCCTGCCAATTCAAACAACTAATGGAAAATGCACTTAGAAGCCTGGAAACCCAACGTACTGAATTCTCTAATCAAAAATTTCTGGCAACGCCTATTTCTGGCCTGATCGTCTGGCTGATCATAGGGATCAGTGGGCTCACCCTGCCCGTCTTCACTACCGTCTGGGTGCTATTCATAGGCACAGGTAGCATCGTTTACCTTGCCATGTTCATTTCTCGATTTACTGGAGAAAACTTTGCAGGTAAAAACAAACCCAAGAACGAATTCGATGCTCTTTTTCTATATACAGTCGGACAAGCTGTACTAGTCTATTCCATTGCTATTCCCTTCTTCATCATTGACTATACCTCTTTGCCATTAACAGTCGGAATTTTGACAGGTTTAATGTGGATCCCCTTTTCCTGGATCATAAAGCATTGGGTAGGGCTGTTTCATACCCTCGCCAGAACGGCTCTTATACTAGGTCTGTGGTATGCCTTCCCAGAGCACCGATTTGTAACCATTCCGTTCGCTATTGTGGGAATTTATGTGATGACGATTTTGATATTACAGAATAGGAGAAAAATGTGATTCCGCTATCATAAAAGGTAATAGCTAAGAAGATCAAACTGCAAAATTAGATTTAGGTCCTTGATCCTAAGAAAAACCCTAATGATGAGATTTTCCGTATATTAATGTTGCAATGGCAGAATTAATCAACAAAATATTAGCACTTCCGAGGTCTGAGAAATGGCATATTTTAGCTGTATTAGCAGAAGAATTGAGGAAGGAGGAGGAAGAATCGCCAATTCCTAATTGGCAAGTTGATCTTGCTAATCAAGCCCTTAAGGAGATAGAGGATGGAAAAGTTCAAAACCTTTCTGAAGAAGATTTCTGGAAAGAGGTAGATGCCAAAGTAGAGTCTTAGGATTTCAGAAAATGACTAAAGACCAAGTAAATTATTTTGTTCCTATACTTGAAAGGCAAGGAGTCATATTTGAAGAAGGACTAGCGAAGGAAGAAATCATTGAAATAGAAAGTCTTTTTGGAATTCAGTTCCCAAGTGATTTAGGTACCTTTCTAGGTACACGACTTCCAGTAAGTCAAGGATTTATTGACTGGAGGGAAGCTATTCAGAATGAGGAAGTACAATCTTCCATTGAGAATAGATTAGCATGGCCTATGGATGGGCTTCTTTTTGATATTGAACATAATGATTTTTGGTTTTCCTCTTGGGGGTCGAAACCTCCGGAGCTACAAAAGAGGCTTAGAGTAGCATCGCAAAACATAAAAAATCAACCCAAGTTAATCCCTATTTATTCTCATCGATATATTTCAAGTCTTCCTAACGAGTCTGGCAATCCAGTCTTCTCTGTTTATCAAACTGATATAATTTATTACGGATTAAACTTAGCAGACTATTTTTCGAATGAATTCGAGATTATTCTTCCAGAATCCTTCCAAGTAAAAAAAGAGCCAAAAGAGATACCCTTCTGGGCAGAACTAGTTTCCTAGAATTTTACTCCACCCCCCAGTCCTTCAACACCTCCCCCCTATCCACACCCGCCTTGTGTGCTCCGTGCTGTACTTCTGAGACTGTCCGACTGAACTTGGGGGCGGGAGCTGGCTGGGTTTCACCATCTACCTCTATGTAGGTATTTCGTGCTACATTGTGGGGATGCTGCTGGGCTTCCATATAGTCGAGGACAGGGGCAAAGCAGACATCTGTCCCTTCCATGAGTTCGCACCACTCATCTTGGGTTTTGGTTTTGAAGATGTCCGTGAGTTGCTCTTTAAGTTCTGGCCACTTCTTGGCGTTCATGTGAGCAGAGAACTCAGGTGGTAGCTCCATTTTCTGCATGAGCAACATATAAAACTGTGGCTCAATAGAACCTATGGAGACGTATTTCCCATCCTTGGTCTCATACACATCATAGAAGTGGGCCCCTCCATCTAACATGTTCTGGCCCTGATTTGTAGACCATAGCCCTATACTATGCAGCGAATGGAAGAGCGACATCAGCATGGCGGAACCATCTGTCATGGCGACATCTATCACTTGTCCTTTGCCAGATTTCTGAGCTTCCAGTAAGGCTGCCAATAAGCCCATAACCAGGAACATGGCCCCTCCTCCATAATCTCCGATCAGATTCAGCGGGATAGTAGGTTTATCTCCTTTCTTGCCAATAGCTTTGAGTACACCCGTAAGGGAGATATAGTTGATATCATGACCAGCGGCATGGGCTAAAGGACCAGTTTGGCCCCAGCCTGTCATTCTCCCTATGACCAGTTTGGGATTTCTGGCTAGCAACACATCAGGCCCTACCCCAAACTTCTCCATCACACCTGGACGGAATCCTTCAAAAAGGGCATCAGCTTTCTCCACTAATTGAAGTAGCAACTCCACATCCTCAGCCTCTTTCAGATTGAGTGCGATGGAACGTTTTCCTCTTCGATTAAAAGCAGGCATCAACCCGCCAGACTTACGCTCAACCTGCACCACATCTGCGCCCATATCGGCCAGTAGCATACCGGCAAAGGGTCCCGGTCCAAGGCCTACCATTTCTATGATTTTGATTCCTGCTAAAGGTCCCATGAAGTAGTAGTTTTATAAAAGAGGGTTTATATCTATCAGCCCGGTGGGAAATTGGGTATGGACAAAGGGGCAGCCGGGCTCTCACCCTTTGATAAGAGATCCCGGTCGACCCTACAAGCAATCCGCTTCAGGCCCACCGGGATGAGATAAATCAAATTAATTTCAAGCAACTAAGCCGTAGCTGGCTGCTTTCCGAATTCATGGATAGACATACCTGCCGCTGCCATAGCTCGTAGGCTATCAGGCACTTTCCATCTCACACCGAAGCGATTCTCGAAATCATCACAGTCAGCAATGAACTGCTTCATGCCCACATAGTCAATATAGGATAGTGCGCCACCTGTGTAGATAGGGAAGCCCCATCCCAGAATGGAGCCAATGTCTCCGTCCATGGTGGAACGCAGCACGCCCTCTTCCAGACAGCGATAGCTTTCCAGCGCCTGACGGTGCAGAATACGCTTGCCTACGGTCTCCTTATCCAGGGTATCTAGATTAGAGTTATATTTCTCTTTCAGTCCAGGCCACAACTTCTTCTTTCCTTTCTCAGGGTAATCATAGAATCCGGCACCAGCCTTCTTTCCTTTTCTTCCGTCATTCTCCACCAGGTCTTTCTGGATTTTGTACATACGCTCCTGGAAAGGAAGTTTGTTAGGCGTAGGATCACTCTCATACACATGTAGCCCCAAAGTCAGACTTACTTCGTCTGTAACGGCAAGGGGTCCTACTGGCATTCCTTTGTGCTTAGCCACATTCTCTACCATGGCTGCTGGCACGCCTTCTTCTAACATGAAAATACCTTCAGAAGCATACGTACCGAAGCACCTGGAAGTGAAGAAGCCTCTGCTGTCATTCACGATGATAGGCACCTTACCTATGGCAACTGTATAATCCACTGCGGCTGCAATGGCCTTTTCCTTGGTCTTTTCTCCTACGATGATCTCTACCAATGGCATCTTATCTACTGGAGAGAAGAAATGTATCCCGATGAAGTTCTCAGGACGCTCAGAAGACTTTGCCAAGAGCGTAATCGGAATAGTAGAGGTATTAGAAGCATAGACTTTGTCTGGAGAAAGGACTGCTTCTGTTTCCTTGGTTACCTTGTCTTTCAGAGATGGATCCTCAAATACGGCCTCAATGATAAGATCACTACCTTCTACCGCTTTTGGATCATCCGTTGTGGTGATTCTGTCGAGTAAAGCCTGAGCTTTCTCAGGTGTGGAACGCTTACGAGAAATGGCTTTATCTGTGAGCATTTTGGAGTAGCTCTTGCCTTTCTCCGCACCTTCTACTGAGACATCCTTTAGCACCACATCCATTCCTGCTTTAGCAGACACATAGGCAATCCCGGCTCCCATCATACCCGCTCCCAGTATGCCCAGTTTGTTGATTTCATACTTAGGCTCATCCTTGGGTCTGGCCTTTCCTTTCTTGGCTGCTTGAATACCCATGAATCCTGTACGAATCATGTTGGCAGCTTCAGGGCTACCCAAGACCTTGGTGAAGTATCTGGCTTCAATTTCCAGTGCTCTGTCAATAGGTACCTGCAAACCATCATGGACAATCTTCAGAATGTACTTCTGGGCGGGATAGTTACCAGAAGTCATTTTGGTTACGTTCCCTACTGCTCCAGCCATCATTTGTACACCATTTGGGGTAAAGAGTCCTCCTCCTGGTATTCTATGCTTTTTGTTGTCCCATGGCTGTACGGGCTTAGGATTAGCCGCTATCCACTCCTTGGCCATGGTAATCATTTCTTCCTGAGTCTCAGCTAGTGCATCCACCAGTCCCACTTTTAAGGCCTGTTGTGGTCTGGCTTCCTTCCCTTGCAGGAGGTAGGTAAGTCCATTTTGGATCCCCATGAGGTAGGGGGCTTTCACCGTTCCGCCTCCACCGGGAAGCAGTCCTACCTTGGCTTCCGGAAACCCTAGCTTGATTCTGGAATTATTCAGTACAATTCTGTGGTGGCAGGTAAGACAAAGCTCTAAGCCTCCCCCCATAGCCGTACCATTAATGGCTGCCACAAAAGGTTTTCCGCCCGTTTCTATAGCTCTGAAAGAATTATGCATTTGCTCCATACCGGCGATTTGCTCGGCTGGATCTCCGCTCATATTTTTCAGCTCGCGTAAATCCGCTCCCGGCATGAACATGCTTCTCCCGGAGGTAACGATCACACCTTTGATACTGGCGTCTTCTACTGCCTTGATAGCTACCTTGAGGTATTCTTGAATAAAGGCATTGCTGAAAAGGTTGGTTGGATTATTTACCTGATTGATCACAAACATGGCGATGCCATCATCCCCTACTGTGAATTCAAACAGTTCGTTTTTTATGTCTTGCATTGAAGTAATGTTGAATTTAGAATGTTGAATGAAAGAATACTGAATGATTG
>JBCBKZ010000106.1:0-11260 GCA_038520955.1 Bacteroidota bacterium
CTACTTCTTTCAACCTAGACTTGAGATGGAAGAACTTTGATTTCAATATGTTCTGGTTCTGGAACCAGGGAAGCCAATTATTCAATTACAACAGATACTTCACAGACATGCGAGTATTTGTAGGGGGTGTTGGTAATAGAGTATTATATGATGGATGGACACCGGAAAACCCAAATGCATTGCTACCAAGATTGGCTCCAGGTGCTGAAAGTGGATACACTTCATTTATCCTAAGTAACTCCAATGATTATTACATAGAGGATGGATCTTATCTGAGACTGAGAACCATGCAGTTAGGATACAACCTGGATGCCTCTAATTTAGGATTCCTGGGAATCAGCAATCTAAGACTATATATACAAGGACAGAACCTTTTTACTATCACAGACTATACGGGTCCTGATCCTGATATCTCTATTTCCGGAGTAAATCCTGAAAATGACTTGAAAATGGGTGTTGATGAAAGCGGATTCCCTACTCCACGTCAGGTACTAGTAGGGTTAAATGTAACTTTCTAATCAGTAAAAGGAGTTGTAAAACCTATTATCAATGGACAGAAATATAGATCCGTCTTCTCCTTTTGAATACTCCTCAACTTCTATCTCCCAAATTTTTACTATATTTGGTCTACACCTAACGTCAACTATTTATGAGAAGTGCCTGCCTGGCGACTGTACTATGCCTTAGTATAGTCGTGTCTCTTCATGCCCAGCGTACTCAAAAGCCCGTATTACATGCGAAACATTGGATGGCCATCACAGGGAAACCTCTTGGCGCCACTGCTGGTGCAAGAATTTTTCATCAGGATGGAAATGCCATTGACGCCGCATGTGCTATGCTGGCTGCAACCTCTACCATGTGGGATGTACTTGGGTGGGGTGGAGAAACGCAGGCACTTATTTACAATCCTAACACTCAACAGGTCATTGGGATTAACGCTCTGGGAGTAGCCCCTACAGGCGCTACCGCTGATTTCTTTAAGGATAAAGGTATGCAGTATCCTCCTGAAAGAGGCCCACTAGCTGCCGTTACACCGGGAACGCCGGGCGGACTCATGACCATGCTGGCAGAATTCGGAAGCATGAGCTTAAAGGAGGTATTAGCTCCAGCCATGGAAATGGCAGAAGGCTATCCTATGGAACTTCAGACCGCCCAGCGGATAGAATCCAACAAGGAATACATTAAAGACTGGCCTTATTCTAAAGAGGTATTTCTCACCAATCTGGGAGAGGAATGGGAAGCCCCACAGGCAGGGGAGATCTTCGTGCAGCAAGACTTGCACAATATGCTTCAGAAGCTGGTGGATGCTGAGGCAGAAGCCCTTGCAGCAGGGAAAACCCGCAAGCAAGCCATTTATGCTGCCTACGACAGATTTTACAAAGGAGACATAGCAGAGGAGCTGGTAAGATCCACACAAGAACAGGGAGGCCTCATCACCCTGGAAGACCTCGCTAATTGGCAGGTATACATAGAGGAACCAGACGTTACCAACTACAAAGGAATAGATGTCTATAAACTCACCTCATGGGTGCAGGGACCTGTCATGCTTCAAGCGCTCAACATGGTAGAACAAATGGACTTTGACAGGTTCGCTTACAACAGTGCCCGCTACATGCATATGCTGTATCAGGTCATGAATATGTGCTATGCCGACAGGGACTTCTACTATGGTGATCCTTACTTCCCACCAACAGAACCCATGACCGGTCTCTTATCCAAAGAATACGCGAAAGAAAGACTGAAAGAACTTAACTGGGAAAAGAACATTCCTGACACAAAGCCAGGAGACCCCTACCCTTTTGAGGAGGAAGCGAGAGAGAATCCTTATAAGGAGTATATCTCCAGTTGGTATGAGGGAGACATGAGTTATACAGAGCCCAAGTGGAATAGCGAGAAAGAGTTTCCTTCTGAAGAATTCTACATGGGAACTACCTCCATCCAAACCGCTGATGAAGATGGATGGGTAGTATCTGTTACGCCCAGTGGAGGTTGGGTACCAGCTGTGATAGCAGGAAAGACGGGCGTAGGCCTTAGCCAGAGAATGCAAAGCTTTGTTCTGCATGAAGAAGAGAATCCCTTCAATGTAGTGGAGCCTGGAAAACGCCCCAGAGCTACTCTCACACCAAGTATGGCCCTGAAAGATGGTAAGCCTTATTTGTCTTTTGCTGTGCAGGGAGGAGATGGGCAAGACCAGAACCTCTTGCAGTTCTTCCTGAATATGGTGGAGTTTGACATGAATGTGCAGGAGGCTTCAGAAGCCGCCAATATTAATAGCTTCCAAATGAGGGGTTCATTCGCCGATCACCCTTATGATCCTGGGAGAATGCTCATTCATGAGGCTACCCCTTTCTGGACCAGGAAGAAGCTGAAAGAGATGGGGTATAAGCTACAGGTAAGCGAACGCACCTCTGGTCCTATCAACGCCATTTATTTTGATTGGGATAAAGGATCTATGTGGGGAGGTTCCAGTAATCATGGGGAGGATTACGGAATAGGCTGGTAAGTAGGTTTGTGGATAAATTAGCTCTCCTTGGGGTAAAGGAGAATTGTATATTTGTGTTGTTCATCGCAACTAAGGTAGGGGACTTTGTTCACCTTATAGGGAAACCGTTCATGAGTATTGCTGAATTACTTCAACTATCCGTTTCAGAGAGGCTGGAGATAGCCTTGACATTGCTTCAATCTATCCAGGACGAACAAGCACCTATGTCGAAGGAAGGAAGACAAGTCCTTCACGACAAACTGACGAATAATAATGCTAGTGGGACGCCCGTCATTCCCATGTCTGACTTTAAAGCCAGGCTAAAGGAAAGGCTGGAAGAGGCCTAAGGAAGTCCACCTCTTAACTCTTAACTTACTTATCATCCCGGTGAGCTAGTGCGTAAGCATGTAGGGTCAGCCGGGATCTCCCGAGATTAGCTGAGACCCCGGCTGACTCCCTTCCCATTCTCAAAAGCCCACCGGGGTGATATACTATTAGGTACAGGAACTCCCACTTCTACTCTTTTCTCAGGAAACACAGAAACTCCTGATGCAAACGGTACTTTCATTTATTGGCTTTACGGCTTTTGTAGCTGCCTATTCCTGGTATAAGCTACGAAACGAAAAGTTATCCACCCAGGACGGCTACTTCCTGGGTGGCAGATCATTAACTGGCTGGGTGATAGCCGGCTCCATGCTACTCACCAATATCTCTACGGAACATCTGATTGGGATGAACGGCTCTTCCTACGAGAATGGCTTCATCATCATAGCATGGGAAGTTACCTCCGCCCTGGCCCTTGTGGTAGCAGCCGTATACTTTCTCCCTACCTATCTCAGAAGAGGCCTGACTACCATCCCCCAATATCTGGAAGAACGCTTTGATGCCACCACCCGTACCATGGTTGCACTATTCCTCCTAACATCCTTTGTGCTTACGCTACTGCCGATTGTGCTGTATACGGGTGCCATTAACCTGGAAAGCATTTTCAACATCTCTGAGGTTTTTGAGATTTCCCAGTCCAGGGCCTTATGGTTGACAGTCATCTGTATAGGCGCTATTGGGTCAGCTTATGCCATCTTCGGTGGACTAAAGGCCGTAGCTTACAGTGATACTATTAACGGAATCGGACTCTTTGCAGGCGGATTACTCGTTCCCATTTTAGCATTGTGGGAGATAGGTTCCGCAAATCTTATGGAAGGCCTCAGCAAGGTATATGAAAATAGCCCTGAGAAATTTAATGTAATCGGGGCTAAGGATTCTGTCCTTCCCTTTGGTACGCTATTTACCGGTTTGGTCATCAACCAGCTCTATTTCTGGGGCATGAACCAGACCATTATCCAGCGGGCCTTGGGAGCCAAATCTTTAGTTGAGGCTCAGAAAGGGCTCTTAATTACCGGCCTATTCAAGATTTTCATTCCACTCATCATCATTCTCCCTGGTGTTATAGGCTTCTACTACTTTGGAGATTCTCTCTATGAGCAGCAAGACTTGATTTATCCGGAACTGATCAAGAAAGTGCTCCCGCTAAGTTTGGTGGGTTTCTTTGCGGCGGTAGTCATGGGAGCTGTGCTGAGTACATTTAACTCTGTCCTCAACAGTACCGCCACCATCTTTAGTTTGGGAATTTTCAAGAGACTGATCAAGAAGGATGCGACAGACCAGGAGCTGGTGAGAAGTGGGAAGGTGGTTTCTATCATACTCGCCATTATGGCCATAGCAACTGCCCCCCTCGTAGCGGATGCACCTGACGGACTTTACCAACTCCTCCAACAACTCAACGGAATCTTCTTTATCCCCATAGCCTCCATCATGCTGGCTGGACTGTTTCTCCCAAAGATTTCTGCTACAGCTGCTAAAGCGGCTCTATTGACAGGATTGGCTTTTTACATTCTTACCATGTTCATTTTCCCGGTAGATATTCATTTTGTGCATATATGGGGAATTGAGTTTTTATTAAATTTAACTGTGATGTTTGCTGTATCTTATTGGTATCCGAACGAGAACCCTTACAAAGCAACAGATACTGGCAAGCTGTCATTGACAGAATGGAAATACACCAAGCCCTTCAGTCTGATGTTGGTGATTATTACCATCGCGATTTACATATGGCTGGGGCAGGCTTAACAGGAAAAGACGAATTCACGTAAAGACGTAAAGTTTATATAGGATAAGCTACTAACACTATGAAGGACAAGACTACATTCCACGAATTGGAGGAGCTCTGGGAAGACGATCTCAAGCAACGCTATCCAGAGAATGGCCAAAAGGCCAAAGAAGAATACCGCAATTACGATGACCCTGCCAGAGATACCGTAAGGGAGTTCTATAAAATGAACCATACCTATCAGACCTTTGATTTTGTCATGGAGAAAGAGGCGGAATTCAAGAAGCTGGAGAAAAGAAAGATGACCTTGTGGGAAGCAGTAGAGTTTCTCAATACCCTCATAGACGACTCTGACCCTGACATAGACCTGGACCAGACTCAGCACCTCCTCCAAACCTCAGAAGCCATTCGTGCTGATGGACACCCGGATTGGTTTGTACTTACGGGTTTTCTGCATGACCTGGGAAAGATCCTCTGCCTGTTTGGAGAACCCCAGTGGGCCGTAGTAGGTGATACCTTCCCGGTGGGATGTAAATTCTCAGATAAAATCGTGTATCCAGAGTTCTTTGAGCTGAATCCGGATGCAACAGATGAACGCTACAACAGCAAATACGGGATTTACGAACCTAACTGTGGTCTGGATAATGTGCATCTCTCCTGGGGGCATGATGAGTACCTGTACCATGCACTTAAGGACTATATGCCGGAGCCTGCCTTATACATGATCAGGTATCACTCCTTCTATTCTCAACATAAGGAAGGCGCCTATGAGCACCTCATGAATGATCATGACAGGGAGATGTTCAAATGGGTTAAGTTGTTCAACCCCTATGATCTGTACTCTAAGTCGCCCGTTCCGCCCAATGTGGATGAGCTGAGGCCCTACTATGAGGACTTGGCTTCTAAGTACCTACCGGATGTAATCGCGTTTTAGGAGGTACGGACCCTATGGGGCCATTCAACATTCATTCTGCGGCTTGGCGCGCAAAAAATCTCCCGCAAAGCCGCGAAGCTGCTAAGAAGTTATCAATTAGTTTTCTTATGAGCAGAACGCTTTCTCTGTGTATAGTCGGTCTGGGGAGGGCCGGACGCTTTCATCTGCATTCTATCAAGCAACTACCGGGTGTAGAACTGGCCTATGTAGTAGATCCAGTCATTTCTGAGCAAGAGGAAGCTTTGGAAGGAACTGGCTGTAAGGTCCTCACAGATATTCAGGAAGCCCTGGATGATCATGAGCTGGATGGCGTTATAGTGTCCAGTCCTACCCAATATCATTATGATTACATCATCAGGTCTCTTTCTGCTGGCAAACATGTATTTACAGAGAAGCCTCTTGGAAAAAGTCTGGATCAGATAGCTCACTGTTTTGATCTGGCGGAAGAGAAAGAACTGGCCTTATACCTGGGATTCCAAAGGAGGTATGACCAGAACTTTCGGGCGTTGAAAGAAAAACTCCAACAAATAGGGTCTATCAGACTGATCAAAACCAGTTCAAGGGATAACCCCAAGCCTTCTATAGATTACCTGAGAATCTCGGGCAACATCTTCTATGACATGCTCATCCATGACTTTGACATGTTGCTTTTTCTACTAGAAGGGAGAAAGCCAGAAAGCATATTTGCTTACGGACATGCCTATGATCCGGAAATTAAGGCTATCCCTGATTTTGATACGGTGATGGTGAGTCTAAAATATTCAGACGGGTTAATCGTCAACATAGATACCAGCAGGATAGCTGCCTATGGCTACGATCAGCGAATAGAGTTATTTGGAGAACAGGGTATGGCCATAGCAGATAATCAGCGGAATAGCAGTGTTCAGCTTCACACAGCTTCGGGAACCTTACTTGAGCCTATTAATTATTCCTTTCCTCAACGATACAAGGAATCTTATCTGATGGAAATCTCAGACTTTGTTCAAGGAATACTTGAAGGGAGAAGGAACAATGTAAGTAAGGAAGACTGCTTACTAGGCCATAGAATGGCTGAGGCTGCGCATGAGGCTGCCATTTCTGGTAAAATGATTTCTTTGAAGTAGGCGATTTATGGCCCAAGCAGGGAAATCGATAAGATTCAAAGGTAGTAAAACAGAAAGGATCGGAAATAAGGGGTTTAATTAGATTCTGATCAAGAAGTATCTGAGGTGAACATATTTGACTTTAGCTTGTCGAAACCATACCGACTCTAGTCAACAAAACATTGACCATCAGTACTTTACTGAATAGGATTTTTCTATCCTCTCATTCCTCCTCCCACAAAAAAGTTCAAGTAATTCTATGTTAAGAGTAAAAGAAAAAAATCAAGTATCCTTAAATATGCTGCGTATCACCCTGGAAGGTGAGCAGCTAGATAATATATCCTGGAAGCCTGGGTGTTACATAAAACTCAGCATTCCTTCTGGAGAAAAGAGGAAAATGCGGACATACACAGTACGCAGTTATGATTCTACCAGAAAAACATTAGACGTTGATTTCGCTATTCATCAACCAGCAGGTCCTGCCACTAGATGGGCGTTAGATGCCAAGATCGGAGACGTGATTGACATAAGAGGTCCAGGGCACTTAAAAATGGACATTACAAAAGGCGACTGGTATCTTTTTGCAGCGGATATGGCTGCCTTACCTGCCGCCATTTCTGCCATTGAGGCCTTGCCTTCTGGTGCCAAAGGGTATGCTTTTCTTGAGGTCACAGATGAACAGGACAAGCAAGAATTCTCTTACCCTTCCGGCCTTCAGATTCAATGGTTACTTCACCCCAATCCAAAGGAAAAAAGTGATCAACAACTAAATGCTATACAATCACTAGAACCCTTAGAGGGGATTCCAAATATTTTCGTGGCTGGTGAGCTAAGTACCATAAGAGAAATCAAGGCTTACATCAAAGGGGAAGCCAGGTTCAAAAACGCCTATACGTATATCAGTTCTTATTGGAAAATTGGCGCAAGTGAGGAGAAACACAAACTGGCCAAAATGATGATGAGATGATAAAGTAGGTAATGGTAGTCTAAATCCAAACCACAGCAGACTTTTTCCAAGTCTGCTGTGGTCTATTTGTAGTCCCACCTTAGCTTAGGATTTCTACTCCCTCCCAATCTCTTTCCATTTTTTGGCTGGCATAAGACCTGGCTCGTTCGATGAATAAGCTCGACGTTCGATCCGCAGGATTAGCAGTAAGTACCTCGGTAAAGGTCTCAATGGCCTTCTCGAACTTGCCTTCCAGGTAATGATCTATTCCTAACTGGAAGATCTCTTTGGTTTCTTTTTTGAGTCTTACTTCCTCCTCTTCTCCCCCATCAAAGCACTCAAAAAGTTCTATGATTTCCTCCTTCCCCTTGGCTTGGACTTTTCCAAGGTATCTTAGGTTAAACTCAGACGGTTTCTCCAGTTGTTCATATATGGCTTCGCTAATGAGGATATTCACTCCATAATGTTTGGTAAGGCCTTCTATTCTGGCAGAAGTATTTACCGTATCAGCCACCAGACCTGTATCTAAGCGCTTACCATCTCCTATCATCCCCATCATGAGCGATCCTATATGGAGTCCTATGCCTATTCTGATGGCTTGTCTGCCCTTATGGGTCCGGTCTTGATTGTAGAGATGAAGAGTTTGCATCATTTCTATGGCAGCCTGGAGGGCCTCATCCGTTTTGCTCAGGAAGAGGGCCATGATGCCATCCCCATAAAACTGATTGACAAAGCCACCATGGGCTTGTATCACAGGTCCCATTCTTCCCAGATAAGCATTCAGGAACGAAAAGGTCTGTTCCGGACTCATGTCTTCAGCCAGTGAAGTATATCCTCTGATATCCGAGAATAAGACAGCCCCTGTCCTGGATACCTGATCGCCCAGCTGGACCTCTGTGATATTGTCCTTCCCCAGGGAACGAAGGAACTCATACGGAACAAACCTGCTGGTGGCCGCATTGATCATTAGCAGGTCTATGTGGGTCTTGATGCGCGCCAGAAGTTCCTGCTTGGAGAAGGGTTTGACAATGTAGTCATTGGCTCCCGTACTCAGGCCCGTCACCAAATCCGACACCTGATTCTTGGCGGTAATCATAATGATGGGAAGCTCAGAAGCCAGGTATTTTTCTCTCAGGCTCTGACATACCTCATAGCCAGACATCTTGGGCATCATCACGTCCAGAAGAATTAAATCGAAGTGCTTCCCTGCGTTAATCAGTTCCAGCGCCTGCACCCCATCTTCAGCCATGGTTACCTGATAGGTTTGATTAGCCAGATGATTTTTGAGTACCATCCTATTTACGGACTCATCATCCACCACCAGGATTTGATAGGAAGCCTTGGAATTCATGCTGACTTTCTCTAATAACTCTTCCTCTGGAAGCGCATTAGCCGTTTTCACCATAATGGTCTCTTCCTCATTCGTAGCTACGTGAGATACAGAGGGGATAGCCATTTGTTCTGCTTGCTGCTCGCTCACAGGTAGGGAAAAACTGAAAGTAGACCCCTTCCCTACTTCTGATTCCACAGAAATTTCTCCACCGTGCAGTTCTACTAGTTGGCGGGTAATACTCAATCCCAGGCCAGTCCCGCCATACTTACGTTCTGCTGATCCGTCCCCTTGCTCAAAGGACCTGAAGATGCCCTCCTGTTTTTCTTTGGGTATGCCTATACCAGTGTCTACCACGGAGACGCGTATATTCTCTCCTTCCTGCTCTGCCTTTACTGTGACTATCCCTTCCTCGGTAAATTTGATCCCATTCCCTACGAGGTTATAGAGAATCTGCTGCAGCCTGTTCTCATCTGCCAGTACAGCTGGCAAGTCCCTGTCAATGTCCATAGAGAGTTCCAGATCCTTTCCCGCAATAAGGGGCTTGGTTACCTGAAGTACAATATGTGTTAGAGAGCGTATGTCAATGGGCTTCTTCTGAAGTTGGATCTCATAATTCTTCAGTTTACTAAAGTCCAGCAAGTCATTTACCAGGCTATTTAGTCTTCTGGCAGAACTGATGACCATTTCCAGGTTCTTCTTCGTTTCCGGATAAACAGGCCCTGTAGTTCCATCATGAATAGCTTCTGTTAATCCGAGGATCCCATTCAGAGGTGTTCGTAGTTCGTGGGAGGTATTGGCGAGGAATTCATCTTTAATCTTATCTGCCTTTCTTAATTGTTCGTTGGTTTCTTCTTGTACCCTAAGCTGTTCTTCTCTCGCTTTAATGGTCTCCTCCATAGCCTTTTTATTGGCTCTCTGGAGAATGTTAAACTTCTGGCCTAATCCAAAAGCAAATACAATGATCTGTAGCACTATACCTACCTCAGCTGCCAGGACTATGTTATCGTAGCCAAGGCTAGGAATATCAATGAAATTGGCCATCGCAGCCAGGGCAGAGGGCAAGCCTACAAAAATGATGAGTATCACCATCCCCAGAAGAAAGGACTTAGCTAATTCAAACCCCTTTCTAAGGGTTTTGATTCCAAGAATGATGGTGAGAACCAGCACGATAAAGGTAGAGAGGAGGATACAACCGACCATAACGGCAGCAAATCCTTCCAGGAAATTTAATAAAGCCTGGGGCCATGATTTAAACAGCTCACTAGGCAGCATCTCCGAAAAAAGTATGCTCAGGAGAGAGACAGGAGGGAACATGAAGACATACATGAAGATTTTAGAAACCTTATATGACTTTGGAAGAAGCTCTTTCACATTTAGATACCTAAGCGTAAAAGCCAGGAGTCCTATTCCAGCAATGACGAAGCCCACCAAGTAGAATGACCAGTAGCTGTTAGGATTTATGGGGAAGATGTCATCATACCAAATAGCGGTACCCGAAAAGAAGAAAAGGCCAAATAGATACAGTAAATAAGGTGGATAAATCTTGCCCCAGGTGGTAAAGTAAAGTAGCAGAAAATAGAGAAATTGTACAATGAGAATGCCTACAAAGATCCAGAGGTTTCGCGTATAAGTAGCTTCTATTCTTGTGAGAAAGTCTGGCCAGAGGTAGGATAACCTGATTTTGCCAGGTTGTTCTATCTCAGAAGTGGGTATCTTAAGGAGTACCGTCCGAGTCTCGCCCTTAGGAACGTCTACATAAAAGAAATTACGCCAGTCTTTTACGCCTGTCTTGTCTTTTTGGTAGACTTTAGAGCCCGTAAACAGGGAATCGAAGGCCATAGAACTATCCCTCTGCAGCTCAGGTAAGTATATGTAAGCCGTATCCCAACTAAATCTATCAAGCCCTAATGAAAAAAGAGCCTTTTCATCCTTATCCGGAAAACCTCTTAAACGGATAGCAGCCCAGTAAGTGAGGCTATCTATGGTATAGTGATCTGGGGTTTGGGAGTAAAATTCTCCTTTCCTGAATACCTCATAAGCCTCTCCTGCATCAAACTGACTAGTACTATCACAGAAGAGCAGAAAGTAGTAGCGCAAGTCGGTAAACTCGTATTGATTACTTTGTGTCTCTCTTTCGTCAGACAGTATAAAGCCGTGCCTGGTTTTCAGGTCTAAAGCTACCCTCTCCAGGCTATCTATCATCGTGCTATCACCTAAGCCTTCCAGGGCCGATTTCCACCCAAAAAGAGATCTATACCATAGGACCGTATCATTACTGACCAGAGCTGAGTCATATACGACTTGAGAAAACGACTTAAGCTCTTCCCATCTTTCTTCCTCACGTAATTCCTCATCTATTAGCTGAAAAGCCCTTCC
>JBCBKZ010000107.1:0-11206 GCA_038520955.1 Bacteroidota bacterium
GACTGCTGTGTGCCTGATCCCGATCATGAAGAAGAGGAAGAACTCCTACTGAAGAAAAAAGATCGTATGCACCTCTAGGCATATCGAAATAGACTTATATATTTGAAGCCTCTTTTCAAGAGGCTTTTTTTGTATAAATAAGCATATGAGCCAAGTAGATTTACGTCAAAAATATCAGGCTGTCATTGGGCTGGAAGTACATATTCAGCTGGCTACTTCCAGTAAAATGTTTTCCCCAGAGGGATTTCAGTTTGGAGAAGCTCCTAACACATCTCTCTCGGCCGTTACCATTGCCCATCCAGGTGCCCTACCTACCATCAATCAGGACATCATCCGACATGCTGTGAAACTGGGATTAGCCACTAATTGTGGCATTAATCAGGAAAACTACTTTGCTAGGAAAAATTATTTCTATCCGGACCTTCCTAAGGGCTATCAGCTCACCCAGGATAACACGCCTATTTGTAAGGATGGCTATCTGGACATAAGCCTGGGAGAGGGAGACGCTAAAAGAATCAGAATCCAACGTATTCATATAGAGGAGGACGCAGGTAAATCTATCCATGACCAGGATGAACATTTCTCTCTGATAGATTTAAATAGGGCTGGAGTAGGCTTAGTAGAGCTGGTTACACATCCTGATCTAAGCGGACCTGATGAGGCATCCACCTTTATGTCTGAAATCAGACGGATCATCCGTTTCCTGGGGATTTCTGACGGAAATATGGAAGAAGGTAGCCTCAGATGTGATGCTAACGTCTCCGTAAAACTGAAAGAGGCAGAAAAACTGGGGACACGAGCAGAGATTAAAAACATCAACTCTTTCACCCAGGTAAATAAAGCGGTTACCTATGAGATCAACCGCCAGATAGCCTTAGTAGAGAGTGGGGGGACTGTGGTGCAGGAAACCCGAACGTGGAATACCAACATCCAAAAAACGCAGAGCATGCGTAGAAAGGAAGAGGCGGATGATTACAGATACTTCCCCGAGCCAGATTTACTTCCACTTAAGATTTCAGATGAGGAGCTAGTAAGTATCCAGGCTTCTCTCCCTATCCTGCCTCAAGCACTGGGAAAAGTGTACACAGAAGAGCTTGGCCTGGCCCATCATGAAGTCTCCACCTTACTGGAAGACAAAGCCCTGTGTGACTACTTTGAAGAAATGCGTCAGAACGGAAAAGAAGTGAAAGCATATGCTAACTGGCTTCTTGGCTCTGTGAAAGCCTGGATGAATGAGGCTCAACTGCCTGTTACGGACTTTCCGCTTTCTCCAGCTAAACTGGTCAGTCTGGTAGGTCTTATTCAAAGTAGGAAGTTATCTCATAACCTGGCGAAGAAAAGCGTATTTCCTGAGATGGTGAAAACCCCAGAAGCTTCAGCTGAAGAGGTAGCTACTAAGTTAGGAGCCTTTGATGATAAAGGAGGAGATGAGCTAGCTTCTACTGTAGCTAGTCTGATAGAAGAATTCCCCAAAGAGGTGGAAAAATTCAAACGAGGGAAGAAGGGCGTAAGTGGATTCTTTGTGGGTCAACTCATGAAGAAAACCAAAGGAAAGGCGAATCCTAAGGAGGCAAATATGCTGGTTATGGAAGCCCTGCAAAAGGCAGTAAAATCTTCCTGAGAGCTGTATTCTGATAAAACCTAAAAGGCCTACAGGTTGTATAGCATATAAGTAACTGTTATTTTCAAGCATATTAATAGTCAAATAATTCTAGTACCATGGATGATACGATTAGTTCCATACTCAGTTCTGCCGAAGAGAAAATGAACAAAGCACTTGAACGCCTGGAAGGTGAACTTACCAAAATCAGAGCAGGCAAAGCCAGTCCGGTCATGCTATCAGGTGTAAAGGTAGACTACTATGGATCTCCCACCCCCATAGATCAGGTAGCCGCCGTTAGTGCTGGAGATGCAACTACCCTCATAGTAAAGCCGTGGGAAAAGTCCATGATACAGCCCATAGAAAGAGCCATCATGGAAGCTAACCTGGGCCTGAACCCTCAGAATGATGGAGAAATGGTCAGAATTCCTATCCCAAGACTTACTGAGGAAAGAAGAAAAGACCTGGTAAAGCAGGCTAAAGGAGAAGGAGAGAATGGAAGAGTAGCACTGAGAAGTATTCGTCAGGATAGCAATACTCGCTTGAAAAAGCTTCAGAAAGACGGAGCCTCTGAGGATGAAGTAAAAGGAGCAGAGAAGAAAATCCAGGACTTCACTGACCAGTTTAACAAGTCCATAGATGACATACTCAAAACGAAAGAAGGAGAGATCATGACGGTATAAGCCTAATGGATCAATCTTTAGAAAAGATAAGCCATCCTGAATATTCAGGATGGCTTTATTCATTTTCAGACTTATGCCTGCTTGTGAGCTATATCCAGGAAAATATCTACCAGTTCTTTAGGCTTACTAAAGAAAGGAGAATGACTAGTATGCATTTTATACACTTCCTGGCAAGGCGTCTCTTCATACATCTTCTGCTGGATAAAGGGTGTAACTGCCCTGTCATCTGTGCATTCTATGTAGTATCTGGGCACACGCCCAAAGTTTTCTTCGCTCAATTTCAGCGGGACAATACCCGACTCTATAGGCTCATGGCTTAAAATGACTTTTGCCATTTCTGTGATGTCATCCTCACAATCATGGTAAAGCCCTTCTTTGAAAATGGAAGTTTGTAGGGTATGTGACCTACTCTCTTCATGGATATCTACATAGCCTTTTAACCAACCTCCTGTATCCTGAGCTGAATATTCCTTTTGGGTCTTTCCATCAGGAATAAGATAGGCTGCCAGGTAGATCAATTTCTCAATCTTCTCTGGGCGATATTCCGCTAACTGAGAAATCATGATGCCGTTCTTACTATGTCCTACTAATATCACCTTATCCCCAAGGCTGTCAACCAAAGCGCACAGCTTTTGAACGGTCTTTTCCATGGTTACTTGCTCTATAGGAGTTTTGTCTCTGCCCATTCCTAGCAGGTCAAGGGCAAGAACTGTATGCCCTGCTTTTTCTAACAAAGGCACCACTTTATGCCAGTTCCAGGCACTATGCCATGAACCATGAATTAAAATGAATGTCTTGTTGCTCATAATATGTGTGATTAAATGATGTGTTTTTTGAAAAAATGCCCCTCCAGGAGCCGTTTAGCATGGCCCTATTTCAGAGAACTCAGTACGTGAGCGGGAAAAGAATTATACGCGGGAAGCTTCCCAGCCTATCATCGCCGTCTTGCGGGTGTTACCCCATACATATCCGCCTATCTTACCTGACGCTTGAATCACTCTATGGCAGGGGATCAGGAAGGCCACCGGATTACTCCCTATGGCTGTCCCTACTGCTCGCGAAGCCCCAGGAGAGTTTATGCTCTTCGCAATATGACCATAGGTGGTAAGCTGTCCTTTAGGGATTTTTAGCAAAGCCTCCCAAACCTTCAGTTGAAAGGGGGTAGCGTTCAGGTGTAACTTGATTTCATCCAGCCTCTCCCAATCATTCTGAAAAATAAAGAGGGCATTTTGCTGGAGGGTATCTACCACTTGCTTATAAGAAGCATTGGCAAAGCGACTTTTCAACTGGCTAAGTGCCTTGTCTTCATTCTCAATAAAGGCCATATGGCAAATGCCTTTAGGGGTAGAAGCTACAATCAGGTCCCCAAATGGGCTCTCGGCAAAACTGTAATTGATGGAAAGCTTCTCTCCTCCATTCTTGAATTCACCAGGTGTCATGCCTTCAATATTGATAAAGAGGTCGTGTAGTCTGCCTGTCCCTGACAGTCCGGTTTCTATGGCCGCATCAAAGAGGGTAGCCTGCTGCTCTTTCAATAGCTGCTTGGCATACTCTACACTGATGTACTGCATAAACTTTTTAGGACTCACGCCCGCCCATTCACTGAACAATCGCTGAAAGTGATAAGGACTTAGGTGCACACTCTCCGCTATATGGTTGAGGGAAGGCTGTTCCTTAAAGTTCTGCTTAATGAAATTGATAGCTTCTGCTATTCTTTGGTAGTTAAGTTGCTGCTGCTCATCCATAATGATTGAATTTATAAACAAAACTATGAATGAGAGTAGACCCCTGAAACCCGATTCTTGCGGAGGTCAAAAAGAAAAAGTAGCTGTAAATCTCACTTTTTTAACTAAATACCTGCCAGTCTAAGCCCATTAAACAAGCTTTTTTAGCTATTGATTACAGGGAAGGCCTCTCATGCTTTGGATAAATACTTTTTTAACTAATTTCGGGGCAATAAACTTATCCACAATACTACCTATATAGGTACATGAAAGAATCAATATCCCTTTTCTTAAAAGGTCTTGCTATGGGTGCCGCCAATGTAATTCCAGGTGTTTCTGGTGGTACAATAGCGCTCATCACAGGTATTTATGAGAAGCTCATCTATTCTCTTAAGTCATTTGACCTGAAGGCCATTTCCTATCTTTTTAAATTCCAGTTTAAAGAATTGGCTGAGCACGTAAACCTGAGATTTCTCATCGCACTTTTCCTGGGCGTAGGTGTCAGCATTGTCTCTCTAGCCAAGCTATTTAAGGTCTTACTGGAGAATCCTGACCATGAAAAATGGTTGATGGCTTTCTTCTTTGGACTCATTCTGGTATCCATTTACTCTGTAGGAAGAACGGTTTCCAAATGGACGCCCACTACCATAATAGGATTGGCGGTAGGACTCATCATAGCTATCCTGATTTCTGTTCTCACCCCTGCATCAGAAAATTCTTCTTTCATTTACCTCATTCTATGTGGAATAGTGGCTATCTGTAGCATGATACTGCCTGGTTTGTCGGGCTCATTTGTTCTGATCATTATGGGTAACTATAAGCTCGTCATGGTAGATGCTGTTAGCGAGTTTAACATGAAGGTGCTGATACCGGTAGTAATAGGAAGTGTGGTAGGCTTGATAGCTTTTTCCCAGATTCTAGGATGGGTATTTAAGCATTATAGAGACCTGACCATAGCTTCTATGACAGGTTTTATCATAGGCTCCCTCAGCATTATATGGCCTTGGAAAAACGCTGTTTATCTCATGGATGAAACAGGAGTCGAACTTATCAGAAAAGGGAAGAAAATAGTCAGCGGGTATGAATGGTATTTCCCTGACTTTAGTATATCACACACATGGATAGCCATTGGGTTTATCCTGCTAGGTGCTGCCACCATCTACCTCATTGAGCGTTTTGCCAATACCCAAAACGATTCTGATACTACACCTGAAGGCGCATAAGCCCTTAGCCATTATAACCTATGCCTAAATCAGCTTTAATCTTGGGTGCTACCTCTGACATAGCCATGGCAGTGGCTAGCCGTTTCGCTAAAGAGGGATTTGATATACTGCTTGCCGGCAGAAAGGAGGGTGTCCTCAAAGCCATAGCCAATGATATCCACATACGTCATGGCGTAACTACCTCCTACCATCTGTTTGATGCATTGAACTATGATAAGCACGCGGAATGGGTAGAAGGGTTGGGAGAAATCCCTACCGTATGCTGTTGTGTGTTTGGCTTATTAGGAGATCAGGAGAAAGCGGAAAAGGACTGGCCTCATGCCAGGGAAATCATGGAGGTCAACTACCTGGGTGCCACTTCCATTCTTTCTCACATAGCCAATAAAATGGAAGCCAGGGGAGAAGGACAGATCATAGGCGTTAGCTCGGTAGCTGGGGACAGGGGTAGAGGAAGTAACTACTACTATGGTAGTGCCAAAGCGGGCTTTACCGCCTTTCTCTCAGGCCTCAGAAACCGACTGGCCAAAAAGGGTATACACGTACTCACCGTAAAACCTGGATTCGTAGATACTGCTATGACAGAAGGGCTGGACTTACCGGGACCCTTAACTGCCCAGCCGGAAGAAGTAGCACAAGCTATCTGGAAGGCCCACACCAAAAAGAAGAATGTCCTCTACACCAAGTGGATGTGGAAGTACATCATGCTCATCATCAAACTCATCCCTGAGTCTATTTTCAAGAAACTTTCTTTGTAAGGAGAAGGTACTTTCTCACTACCTAATTTTTAGTCTAATTCATCTGGAGAATACAGAAAGCTGGATGTCGCCTCTACGAGGCTAATGATATCTGTTTTCTGTCTACAAATGTGCCGCTCCTACGGAGCTGTTCATCCAAAATGGAGAAAAGGGGGAAAGATGTTTTTCCTTTACCCAAACATGTCCTCCCTGAACAAATAATGATCTGTCATGCCGCAGGGCCTCAAGGGAGGTATGAGGATCATGCGGCATCTTGCGTAGCTTATGCTTAGCGTCTAACGTTCCAAGGTTTCGCGAGATCCCGTTTGAAGCTGCTTATCCATAGGCTGTAGTCCAAAAGAATGCCAGGAAAAGGGAAGTGGAGTTGAAGAATCCCAGCCAGGAGTCCTGGGCCTGATTTTGAACAAGCAGGAGCTTGTTCAGAACGCTACAGATAGTTGACAAGCTCCTGTTTGTCAATAGAAAGGTAGGGGACTCCTGTCCACTAAAAAAATAATCGCCACCTCATTGAGGTGGCGATTGACAATGTATTCTTTACCTACCGGTCAGTCTAGTTCTGAGACTTTATGTAGGAATCAACTTCTTTCAGGTCTACATCACTCTGATCTTCCGCTCCACACAGTATGTCAGCCTTAAACTCTACATACATGTTCTGAGGAATTCTGCTTTCAGAAGGACTGAAGGTCAGGCTTCTTAACACAGAAGGAAGACGTAGAGCAACCATGGTGTTGTTAGTCTTAAGTACGTTGTATCCGATTACTGTTCCACTTGGGTCTACAGTAACCTCTGCAAATGCTTGTGCTAATCCACAAACGCCACCTTCTCTCAACTTATCTTTGATGAAGTTTTTCATAGCGCCTTCTCCTTCTCCGAATTCGGGTAGAGAAAACTGAGGTCCAGCTACATTAGCATGTGTTTCTTTATGACTAGGGTCAGGGCTGAATCCTCTTACCGGGTCATAAGCATCTGTTACTGGGACACTTTCCTCAGTAGAGGCAGTTGAGTTTTCTGCCTCTTCAGGCTCATTAGATCTATAAGAGTCCTTAGGTACACTAGGATCTTTATAATCTACTTTTTCCCATGAGCTATCATCACTTGCGTTTTTAGATCCAGCAGGTGCCGTAAACTGAGTCCCATTTCCTCTGGCGGGTACGCCACTTCCAGGAACACTGCCCCCTGTCTGCTGTATGTTATACAAGTTTGTCTGCATCTGTCTGATTTCTTCCTGTAGGAGAGAAATCTCATTAATCAGAATCAGAATACGCTCACTGTCATTTTCTGTAGTCATAGCCTGGTTAAGGCCCGGTGTAGAGGTTAGCGTTCCAGGCTGGTTAGTAGGGAGGGTAGAACCTAAGTCTGCCTGAAGCTCCATCATCTTGATAGCTGCTTCATCCTCTTTCTGTCTTCTCAGACGGTCAGCTTCTATCTGCTGCTCTCTTAGGGTCTTGCTATCTGATAGCTGAACAATGTCTTGCTCTTGTTTCTGCAGGTCCTGCATACGTCTGTCCTGCTCTCTCTGTAGTCTTTCTATCTCAGCCAGCATACGCTGAATTTCCTGCTCCTGCTGACGCTTTTCCTCTTCTCTTCTTCTGAGGTCTTCTTCCAGCCTTTGAAGTTCATACTCTTCCTGTCTTTGCGTACTCTCTTCTTCTACTCTTCTGATGTCTTCTTCTATCCTCACTCTTTCCTCAGCAATACGCTGACGCTCATCTACGGTACGTCTCTGCTCCTCTTCCAGCCTTCTCTGCTGATCATCTATGTCTCTTCTTCTATCTTCCAGACGGCTAATTTCGTCTCTGAATCTGGATAGCTCTTCCTGCTCACGATCACGAGCAATTTCTTCTCTACTTCTATTTGGATCTCCGTCATCTCCTCCTTCATCATCATCGTAGAAGGCATCATCTCCTTCAGCATCTGCACTGGCGGCAGCTTCACGCTGCTCTAATATTCTTTGTCTTCTGGCGTCTCTGGCACGACGTCTTCTTTCAATGTAAGCCTGACGTTTTTGCTCTTTTTCCATGGCCTCTTCTTCCTGAATACGGAGCTCATCCATTTTCTGTCTTAGCAGCGTAATTTCTGATTCGTCTACTGAAGGTTCAGGCGTTTCATTACTGGCCATGGCTACTGGCTCAGGCTGAGGGCTAGGCTCTACTACAGGTTCAGTTGTAGCTACTGCCTCTTTTACTTCCTCCTTCACCTCAGCTACCGTTTCTTTTACGGGCTCAGGAGTGGGAGTAGTTTCTACCACTTCCGCTACGGCTTCTTTGGCAGGCTCTACTGCCTCTTTTACTTCTTCCTTCACCTCAGCTACCGTTTCTTTTACGGGCTCAGGAGTAGGTGCCGGCTCAGTCTTAGGCTCCTCTTTAGGTGTTACCACAGTAGTGGTAGTCTGAGCCACTGTATTTTTTAGCGCTCCACTATCATCCAACAAAGGATTGTTGAAAACAGGTAGGGCCGCATACGTATTCGAACGATCTCCTTCACAGGAGACATCAGGCTTGATTTCAAAATACACTGACTTAGCTCCTTTAAATCCTGCCGCATCCCATTTCACATTCTTTACAATGTCCATGGCAGACTTTTTAAAGCAGTCATTCTTTCCCGTTAGGGTTTTCACCTGAAGTACATGCCCAGAAGGGTCAATTTTCACTTCCAGATAAATTCTGTCAGACCCGCAGCAAGTAGTCTTGGCACTGATCTGGCCGTAGATATACTCCTTGACTGTATTTTTTTGGTCGTTGAAAATAAACACTTTGGGATCAGCCAGCAGTTTGGTTACATCTATATCGGTCTGGGCGAACACAGCCGGTTTAGACATAAGGATGATGACCCCCAGTAACAGCAGTCTGAGTTTCATGATATTGAAAAATTTAAGTTGATTCATGGTATGGGTTAGATACATTGATTCAAGATACATATTTATAAAAGAATGTGTAGAAATTTACTTCATTTATTCCAGTTTTTCGGATAAAACAAACTTATATGAACTTCTTGATATGTATCGTATCGTTTCAATTGGAGCTATAAATAATATGTACACAGGGACATAATTCCCTATGTTTTACACCTTAAAAACAGGTGGTTCTTTTTCTGTGAAATGTATGTTTACTTCTTCAAGTGTATCTAATACTTCCTGTAGGGACTCAGTAGTGACCAGCTTCATTCTAAAGGGTTTGAAGTGAGCCAGTCCTCTAAAATAATTTCCATAGTGCCTTCTCATCTCTCTCAGGGCGGTAAGCTCTCCCTTCCAATCCACTGACATAACTAAATGTCTTCTGGCCATCTCTACCCTTTCTATGATAGTAGGAGGAGGTAACTCTATGCCTGTCTCAAAGTAATGCTTGATGTTTCTGAAGATCCATGGGTTCCCAATGGAGCCACGTCCAATCATAATTCCATCCACAGAGGGGTACTGTACCCTCATCTGATGGGCTTTCTGGGGACCGTCTACATCTCCATTTCCAAAAATGGGTATTTCTATATCAGGGTGGGCCGCCACTTCTTCAATCAGGTCCCAGTTAGCTACGCCTTTGTACATCTGCTTACGGGTACGCCCGTGAATGGTAAGGGCCTTAATCCCTGTATCCTGAAGCCTGAGGGCTACTTCTACGATTTTGATGGTTTTATCATCCCAACCCAGGCGGGTTTTTACTGTCACCGGAAGGGAAGAAACTTCCACTATCTCCCGGGTCATTCTTTCCATTTTAGGAATGTCCTGCAGAATTCCTGCTCCCGCCCCTTTACATGCTACCTTCTTAACAGGACAACCATAATTGATGTCCAAAAATTCCGGTTGAGCCTCCTCCACTATTTTCGCACAGGATTTCATGGACTCTATGTCATTCCCAAAGATTTGTATACCGACTGGTCGTTCTTCATCATATATGTCCAGCTTCTGAACACTTTTATCAGCATGACGAATTAGGCCTTCAGAGCTGATAAACTCAGTATACACTATATCTGCTCCCATTTCCTTGCATAGCGCACGGAAAGGCGGATCACTGACATCTTCCATGGGTGCCAGCAGAATGGGAAATTCTCCTACATCTACAGAGCCTATCTTCATCTCTTATTATCAGTACAATTCTCAAAAAAACAGAAGTCCGGGATATGTGTTTAGGAACTACAGTACAGGTATGAGTCCTTTTTTACCAAAAATCCATAATCCTACTAAATGTTGTCAGGATTAGGTCCTGATTTTCCCCGAGTGCGTAAAAAAAGTAAATTTAGCAATTTATATGAACTTTATGGGAAGATTTCAGGCTTCACTAAACATACGATACCATGAAAGTCCGTGGCAAGGACTACTATGGGCCCTCACCCTTTATCTATTAGTCTCACTCGTCATTATGCCGCTTGGCGCTACCATAGTAGGGCTTTTTTACGGTTATGGACTGGAAGAGGTTTTTCAGGTACTAAGTGGTTCCAGCTTAGAATCTGCTTCAGAAAGAGCCATTTTCAGGTGGTTGCAAGCCATCAATCAGTTAGCTACCTGGGGGCTGGTGGGTCTTTTCTTACTCATAACTGTAGGAGATTTTCAGAAAGTCATGAGTCCATCTCCCTCTCGCCAAGCCTTACTGATAAGTATGACCATCCTTGCGGTGGTTTGTATGATGGTGAGTATTCCTCTGGTTCAGCTGATTACTTTTGATGCGGAGTCTTTTTCTCTGCCCGCCTCTTTTCAGGCACTGGAAGAAAGTCTGGAATCTTCAGAAACACTTGCAGAAGAGTTACTTAGGAAAATCATTACCGAAAAGGGCTTTCTTATCCTATCTATTAATATTCTGGTTTTTGCGGTCATTCCCGCTATTTGTGAAGAATTATTCTTTAGGGGTTTTCTCCAACATACTTTTCAGCGTATCATGTCTCCGCATGTAGCCATTGTGCTTACCGCTTTCATTTTTAGCATCATCCATTTTCAGGTTTTTGGGTTATTCTCCCGTTTCTTCCTGGGGATTCTTCTGGGATACTTTACCTACTATTCCGGTAGTCTGATTCCTTCTATAATTGCTCATTTTTCCTATAATGCGGTTTCCATCATCGTAGTGTATTACCAATATATGGAGCCGCAAGGGGACGAAATTGGCAATTCTATTCCACTTTATATGGGGTTAATTTCCTTTTTAGCCATGATAAGCTGTCTATTTTTCTATTTTCGTCTTTCTTCTCAGGGGAAAATTGATAGTTCAGATACATGAGTGAATTTGTAAAACGTTTAGTA
>JBCBKZ010000108.1:0-6012 GCA_038520955.1 Bacteroidota bacterium
AAGCAAGCTTATGATGTGAATAGCTTTCGTCAAATGGGGCATGCACTCATAGATCTATTGGCAGATCAATTGGAAAAATCTACTAAGGGAGAAGATGAAGTAATTCCTTATCGGACACCTGAAGAAGAGTTGGCCTTTTGGCAGGAGGACCTAATAAGCGGTGGAGATCCTGTCAGGACTTTCCAATCTATCCTGGATCATTCCACCAAGGTTCACAATCCCAGGTGTATGGGCCACCAGATTGCTGCTCCGGCTTTTATCTCTCCTTTTGGCGGGCTGATCTCGGATGTACTGGCTAATGGAACAGGTGTATTCGAAATGGGCATGGCGTCAAACGGCCTGGAGCGTCTTATCACCGACTGGCTCTGTCAAAAAATAGGTTATGAGTCGGGTGCAGGATTCATGACCTCGGGCGGGACGCTGGCTAATCTCACCGCCATGTTAGCTGCCAGAAAAGCCAAAGCACCTACGGTGGTCTGGGAAGAAGGACATTCGGATAAACTGGCCATCATGGTATCAGAAGAGGCACATTATTGCATTGATAGAGCTGCACGCATCATGGGAATGGGTACAGAAGGCATCATTAAAGTGCCGGTTGACAAGGAGTTTAAGATTCGCACGGATATGCTGGAACCTATGCTCCAGGAAGCTAAGGCTAAAGGCCTGACTGTCATTGCTGTAGTAGGCTGCGCAGGCAGTACTGCTACTGGATCCTATGATGATCTGGAAGCACTGGCTGAATTCTCTCATAAACATGATCTCTGGTTCCATGTAGATGGAGCCCACGGGGGCGCAGTGGTATGTTCGGATACTCATAAGCCACTCGTCAAAGGGATAGACCAGGCCGATACTGTGGTCATCGATTTCCATAAAATGATGATGACACCAGCTCTGACTACCGCCCTCCTCTTTAAGCGGGAGGAAGATCCCTTCAAGACTTTCCAGCAAAGAGCACAATACCTATGGGATAGTGAGCAAAGCCTGGAATGGTACCATTCTGGTAAGCGTACCTTTGAGTGCACCAAGCTAATGCTGTCCATCAAGGTATACCTCATTCTCAAGACCTATGGAGAACAGATCTTCGGTGAAAGTGTGGATCAGCTCCACGCAACTGCCCAGACCTTTGCGGATATGCTGGAGGAGCACCCCTCCTTTGAGTTGTGCATAAGACCTGAGGCCAACATAGTGAACTTCCGCTTTGTGAAGGGAGGGGTTGAGGACCTGAATCTGTTGAATGGTCAGATCCGACAAGCCTTAGTGGAAAACAAGCAGTACTACATTGTACAGACCACCATCAATGAAAAGAAGTACCTAAGAACCTCTCTCATGAATCCTCTTACTAGCGAGAAAGAATTGAGGGGATTGCTAGATGAACTTGAAAGACTGGGGAATCAGCTTTCCTAATAGGCGACCTCTTTTCCATCCCGGAAGAATTTGCCAGAGGGACCATTTTGGGGAAGTTCCGCCGCCCAGATGATTCCCTCAGCGCCTTGTTGGACTGAGCGAGGCGCTCCGGCTCCTCCCATCTCTGTTCTTACCCAGCCAGGGCAAACGGCATTGACCAGAATGTCATTGCCTGATAGTTCCGCAGCCAGTTTGATATTCATCACATTTAGGGCTGCTTTGGAGACACTATAAGCGGGAGTCCCAGCTCCCATACCTTCAATGGCACCTGCGCCGCTAGACACATTTACAATTCTCCCATATCCATGCTTTCTCATAAGGGGAATGAACGCTTTGGCCATTCTCCATGGGCCTATTAGATTGGTATCCAGGGTTTGTTGAACATTCTCTAAATCAGGATCTGTGGCTTTTTGCCAGGTATCATAGTTGATGCCCGCATTATTCACCAGTATATCTAGCCTACCGAACTTCTCACTTACATACACCACTAATTGATCTACACTCTGCTGACTAGTTACATCCAGCACATGGAAATGGATATTGGATAAACCTGGTTGCTTGCTGGCTTTTAGGCCTTTCTCTTCATTTCTACTTGTGAGAATGACCTCATGCCCATTCTTAGCTAATTGCCGAACTACTTCTAGTCCTATTCCGCGGTTGGCGCCTGTAACAAGTGCAATCATTTTGGAGGTGATTTATGGTTGAGTATCCTTTGATAAGAATATGAAAATAAAGGTAGGGTAGAATGAATTCAATTCTTTTTATGGGAAAATTAAAAGAGAAATGATGAATAGATTCTTGATTCTATGGATAAGCGTTCTGTCCCTCCTTGTCGCCTGCAATGAGGAAGAAAGGATAGCACCTGAAAACAATAGTCCCAATGTTACTATCAATAAAATCATGCCTCTGGGAGCTTCCCGGGTAGAAGGCGCCAGGCCCAGTTTCGAAAGTTATCGATATGAGTTATGGAAGTTATTAGTGGACGGTGGATACACCTTCGATTATATAGGTACGGTAGGTGATGAATCCTCTTATCCCTCGTATTCAAACATGAATTTCGACCTGGACCATGAAGGAAGAGGCGGATGGACTTCAGGCCAAATCCTTAACGGAATAGAGGGGTGGCTAACACAAGCAGGCACGCCTGACATCGTATTATTTAGTTCTCCTGGAGGAAATGATGGCTTGACGAATTCTTCCTATGACCAGGCTGTTTCCAACGTCAATGAGATTATTGATATCATTCAGACAGCTAATCCTAATGTGACCATCATCATAGAACAGCTTGCCCCAGCCCGCTCTGAGCTTATGACCGGGGATTTGAAGACCTTTTTTGATAGTATGAGCCAGGATGTCATTACTATAGCGGCTAACCAGACCACCGAGACCTCCAAGGTAGTAGTGGTAGACATGGCTACCGGATTTACGGATGCCTTACTCGCGGATAATGTGCATTACAATGAAGCAGGAGCCAGGTTTATCGCCAATCGCTATTATGATGTATTGAAGAACAGACTTCAGCAGTAATCATCTCTTCTCATTGTAGAAATATATTTCTTAGCGGCTTTGCGACTTCGCGTGAAAGAACTTCATGTGTAGGACGTAAAGCCGCAAATTTAATCACCTTCTTTCCATAGCTGCTTTACAAACTCC
This sequence comes from Bacteroidota bacterium, assembly GCA_038520955.1. Classification (GTDB taxonomy): domain Bacteria; phylum Bacteroidota; class Bacteroidia; order J057; family J057; genus JBCBKZ01. The sequence continues at coordinate 3,058 of JBCBKZ010000108.1, forward strand.
TGTTTGTAAGCATTAAAGTCTAGGACTCCTGTCCTCAATTCAAAAAATCCCTTAACTTACTTCTTTACGTCAACCTAAACCCACACAACATGAAGCGAGCCAGCTTTTGCGCTATTCTATTTGGCATTTTATTTTCTCCCACTCTTTTAAAGGCACAGGTATCCATAGAAGACCTCACCCAAGATCTTTATTGGAGAAATATTGGACCTGCCAACCAGGGGGGAAGAATTACAGACATAGAAGCAAGAAGAGATGATTTCACCAAAGTCTTTATTTCCGTAGCCTCCGGAGGGGTTTGGAAGTCTGAAAATGCTGGGACTTCCTGGGAGCCCATTTTTGATGATTATGAAACGGCTTCCATAGGAGACATAGCTCTTGACCCTAAGGATCCGGAAGTAATCTGGGTAGGAACAGGAGAGTCAAATAACCGTAACAGTGTTTCCTGGGGAAACGGAGTGTATAAGTCTACAGATGGAGGAGAGTCTTTTGAGAATGTAGGACTGGAAAGTACCCACGCCATTTCCAGGGTACTGGTTCATCCTGAGAATACAGATGATGTATGTGTATGTGCCACAGGGCACTTATGGGGATACAGCGGTACAAGAGGGCTTTTTCAAACTACAAATGGAGGAAAAAGCTGGAAAAAACTGAAGAGAGGGTTACCAGATGATGGTAAGACGGGATGTACAGATCTGGTTCGTGATAGCAAGAATCCGAACATTCTCTATGCTGCTTTCTATCACAGACTGAGACAGCCATGGAACTTCCAGTCGGGAGGAGAAAAAGGAGGAATCTATAAGTCTACTGATGGCGGGAAAAGCTGGAAACAGCTTACTAACGGCCTTCCTTCCCCTACCGGGAGAATTGGACTCGCCATCTATGAGAGTAATCCCGAAATTCTCATGGCATTGGTGGAGGCAGAAAGATCAGATACCCTATCTGTAGCTGGAAGTGGCGTATACAGATCTGAAGATGGGGGAGAATCATGGAAGTACGTAAACACCTATAACAACCGCCCTTTCTACTACAGCCAGATCAGAATCAATCCTTTGGATGATCAGCGCGTGTATTTGCTGACTACTACCTTTATGCTATCCATGGATGGGGGAAAAACCATCACCAACGGAAGTCCCGATTATGAGATCCACGGAGACTATCATGCCATGTGGCTGGATCCCACCAATAAGGACCGCTACTATATGGGAGCCGATAAAGGCTTTTCTCTTACCCATGACCATGGGAAAAATTTCCGACTCATAGACAATCTGGCCATAGCCCAGTATTACCGCATCAACTATGACATGCGAGATCCTTACTATGTGTATGGAGGCTTACAGGATAATGGTTCCTATGCCACCGCTTCCTTCTCACGTGAAGCAAGGGGAATTCTGAATGATAGCAACTGGAAGATGCACTGGGGAGACGGGCAGGATGCTGCCGCTAACCCTTTTGACTATACTGAAATGTATTCTTCTATGGAGAATGGAAGTTACTTCCGCTATAATCCTGAGAATAGGCATATCAAGCGAATCAGTCCCAGCCCTTTCAATACCATCAATTATTGGGAGTATTTTGATAAGGATGAGGAGGATAAAATCTCAGCATCCCGCTTTAACTGGTCTGCGCCTCTGGTCATGTCCACTCACAACCCTTCCCACATATACGTAGGCGGAAACCATGTATATCGCTCAGTAGATAAAGGAAGTAGCTGGGAGATCATCAGTCCGGACCTGACCACCAATCATCCTGAGAAACGCATTCAAGGAGTAAGTGGAGGCATCACACCAGATAATACCGGAGCAGAGACACATTGTAGTATTACCAATATTTCTCTTTCTCCTATGAATGAGAACATCATTTGGGTAGGGACAGATGATGGAAATATCCAGTACACCCTAAATGGAGGAAAGGACTGGACCAATGTACGCGCAAATGTGCCTGAGGTACCAGAGGAGCTTTGGGTTAGTCGATTAGAGGCTTCTCACTTCCAGGATGGAAGGGCCTATGTCAGCTTCGACGGACATAGAAGTGATAATTTCCAGCCTTGGGTATTTGCGACTGAAGATTATGGAATGACCTGGACCAAAATTACCTCAGGCTTCCCTTCGAATGAAGTGGTAAGGGTAATCAGAGAGGACCTCATTAATCCAAATCTTCTATTCGCCGGATCAGAAACGGGTGTTTGGGTGAGCATAGATAAGGGGGCTAACTGGAGCAAGCTTAAGCTGAATATGCCTACCGTCTCTGTTTACGACATGAAAATCCATCCTCGTGAGAATGACCTGATTGTGGGAACCCACGGTAGAAGTGCCTGGATATTAGATGATATCAGTCCCCTCCAACAACTTTCCGAGGAAGTGCAGGATAAGGACTTTCACCTGTTTGATCAGAAAACAGCTACCCTTTGGGAAAACATCAGTAGAGGAGGCCAAAGAGGACATTTCCTGTTTGCAGGAGATAATCCCAAGACCATTAAGGTAAGAGGGAATGTCCCCAGAGCTAATTTTGATAACCTGGCTAGCATCACTTACTATGTAGGAGCTGGTATACAGGATAGCCTAACTTTAAGTATCAGCAGCTTTCAGGGAGGTAAAAAGAAAGTCATGAAAGTAGCAGGAACCCCCGGCGTTCATAAGATATACTGGAACAGGGAGTTTGATGCTGGACCTTATTCCGCAGAGGAGGATAAGGAGATCACAGAAATCTTCCAGTCCTGGGTAGATACATATGATGTGCGAGCCATCAGGAGGGCCTTCAGGCGTTTCCAGTCAGCCAGTACAACTGAAGCCAAGAGAAGGATACTTGAGCCTTTAACGGGCGGCTATCTGAATTTTGACATAGAAGAGAAGTTTCTCATCCCTAAAGCAGATGAAGGAAGCTACCAGCTGAGCTTATCAGATGGAAAGGAGACAGAAACGGCCGTACTAAGAGTGAGAAAAGATCCTATGGAGAAGT
>JBCBKZ010000108.1:6022-11184 GCA_038520955.1 Bacteroidota bacterium
GAAAGAATGAGTGAATTAATGACAGAATGATTGAGTTTTGAATGGATGAATGATTGAATGGGGAATAAGAAGCGGAAAATCTTTACTTTACAAGTATCCCTTCTCATTCCTTATTCTTCATTCATATTTATACAGTTATGTATCGTTCAAAAGAAGAGAAGGGAAAGTTTATAGAGCAGCTTAAAGGAAGAATCAAACAGTGGGTCTTACGAGTACTCAGCTTTTGTGAGAATCTTCCACCTGGTACTACTACCAGAGTTATTAATTATCAGTTAATAAAGTCCGCAACTTCAACTGGCGCCACCATAGGGCTGCCTGTCGGGCGAGATCAGGCAAGGAGTTTTTTGCCAAAATGAGTATTGCCATTGAAGAAGCTGATGAGTCTTTTTATTGGCTAGACCTCATTAAAGATAAAGGAATCAGTTGTGATAAGATTGAACTGGAATTCCTATTGAATGAAAGCGATGAAATTACTCGGATTCTATCGTCTGCCAGACATACAGTGAGCAAAAAATAGTTTCATTCTCTCATTCAAAATTGGGTCGATCTCTCATTCAAAACTCACTCATTGATTTATTCAATCATTCAATCACTCAGTCATTCAAAATTCCTTCATTGCTTCAACTTAGCCCCCAGCGCATCCAGCGCAGCTTTGTCCATCAGGTTTCCATTCTTGACTACTGCAGATATTTTGGTGGTGTTTCGGATGTTCTCCAGTGGGCTCTCATCCAACAATATGAGGTCTGCAATCTTGCCCTCACTAATGGTACCGAGTTCATCTTCCATACTGAAGTATTGAGCTGGTCTGAGGGTAGCAGATTCCAGGGCTTCTTCAGGCGTTAAACCTGCCCTTACAAATCTCTCTAGTTCCTCATGGAGGCTAAACCCAGGTGTGAGAAAGAAGATTGGAGTATCTGTACCTGCCATGAGGCCTATACCTGCTTCATGCACTTTCTTGATCATGCCTAGAATCCAATCACCGTATTTCACTCTGTTGGGATCAGTTTCTGATTCAGAATATCTAATGGCATTCTCCGTCCATTTGGTTCTGGCTTCTGCGGGTAAGTAACTAAAGTTTTCGCGCCAACTTTCCTGTGCATACAAACGAAACCTGGCTCCAGTAGACAGGGCGGCTGTTGGGATTTGCCATGTCTGATTAGCTGCGAGTACACTTAGGACTTCCTGCGTTCTAAGAGAGTCCTGAGAGCCTAAGGCTCTGTATCTATGAAGCCCATGAAGGTTTCTCCTGAGAATAGCTCCTGGGGTGTTGTTTTCCTTTCCTTCCAGTAATAGCCTTTGTCTTTCTGCCAGCATTTCCTGCCATTCAGAAGAACAGGCCATTTCCAGGTTTCGCATGTGTTCCATACTCCTGAGACCTGCATCAGAGGCTTCCGTAACATCCATACTTAAAGGCACGTGTCCGGTTACCATATAGCCTTTTTCTGTTGCTTCATCCAGTAAGGCATGATACACTTCCGGTCTCAGCATTTCATAGGACTTCAGCAGATCTACCCCTGCACTATCCATGTCATTCACTACCTGCTTGGCCTCTTCCGGTGTACTTATTCCCACGGCCAAATCCGGATTAAAGGGACTAGAGCCATCATATACTCTGTTTCTCCCATCTATGAGTGGCCCAGCTACCATTACTCTAGGGTAGATATCTGGATTTTGGCGGGCTTTTTCTCTCCAGGGCAGTACTTCTTCCAGGTGTCCGCCCGTATCTCTCACACTTGTGATACCATTGTAAATGAACAGATCCAGTATGGCCGGAGATACTGCCTTGTCAAAAATAAGGTGAACATGGGCATCCCATAAGCCTGGGATAAGATATTTTCCTTCTCCTTGTAGAACAGTAGCTCCTGAAGGGGCATCCATTTCTTCTGCACTTTTAACAGCCAGAATATTGGTGCCCTGAATAAGAACAGATTGAGCCATTCTGAGTCCATTAACCGCATCCCAAACATGTACGTTTTCTATAAGTAGCTTAGGACCAGCTAATTCTCCCTGTTGGCATCCCATTGGCAATAGACATATCAGGAATAGGAGGGCCAGGAATCTGGATTTGAGGAAGTGGAAAATTGTTATCATTTTCATGGTTGACGTGAGTAATTGTTAGAATATACAGTAGCCGACACTATTTTGGGCATTTTATCCTATTTTATTTCCATAAATCGCATCAATCGCTTCCTTTGCCAGGAGAATTATGGATAGCAGATCATGAATATAGCCACCAACAATACTTTTTATTCCCAACTTCCTTCATTGGATTTGCCGATAAGCGAATTGGTTTCCCGTATGGATCTGTTTCAGGAAGTACCTGAGGAGTGGCACATTGTCATCACAGATGTAAAGAACTCCACTGCTGCGGTACAGGATGGCCAGCATGAGAATATTAACCTTATTGCTACCGGAAGCATCATTGCTGCTTTGAACATTGCGCGTAAAGCAGGATTTGAGATTCCTTTCTTCTTCGGTGGGGATGGCGGTACCATGATAGTGCCTCCCTCTATATTATCACAAGTGATGAAGGCTGAACTGGAACACAGCCAGAATGCGAGCCAGGCTTTTGGGTTGAGCCTTAGGGTAGGACAGGTCCCTGTGAAAAAGGTTTATGAGGCTGGGAAAAAGTTACTGATCACCAAATCAAAAATCACCCAATCCTATATTATGCCCATTGTCCTGGGAGAGGGGCTGCGGTATGCGGAAGATATTATCAAGGACGATTCCTATTTCCTGGAAGTAGTAGAGGAGGACGCAGGCAGTCTGGACCTGAATGGAATGCAGTGTAGATGGGATAGGATAAAGCCTCCGGAACAACAACAGGAAGTAGTAGCTTTATTGGTAGACGTGAAAGAGAGCGAGAAACAGCCAGAAGTATTTCAAAAGGTGTTGGCCAGCATAGATGCTATCTACGGTCCAGAGAATAACCGGAACCCTATTTCAGTCCCTCGTTTAGCCTTGAATCCTACCATGAAGAAGTTGGAACGAGAGACGCTGGTCAGATTTGGGAGAATGAACTACCTCTACCAGATTTATGAAACCCTTTCCACTAAGCTAGGAGTGATCATGTTCAGGTTTAATAAAAGCTACAAACGCTACCTCAGCAAAATGGTGGAACTGTCTGACACCTTAGTGATAGATGGGAGAATCAATACCGTTATAAGCGGAAATGCCGTTCAGCGGGAGAAACTGTACCAGGCACTATTGAAAATGGAGGAAGAGGGAGACTTGATTTTTGGGATGCATGTGAGCCAGGAGAGCATACTGTCCTGTTATGTCAGGGACATGAAGGATGACCACATCCATTTTGTGGATGGATCAGAAGGAGGCTATACCCGCGCTGCCAAGGTCCTCAAGCAGAAATTGAGAAGATAGACTTCACTAGTTTACTTCCTCTCTCTTGGCCTGAAAATGACCCGCCTTATGCGTCCAGAACTTTCCGGTTTCTTTGGTTGTCTCTATGAGAATGGGATCTCCTGAGAAAGAGTCCTGAGAAAGAGAATACTCAAAGTAGATGGTGTGATGTGGGTCCAGGACTACCTGTCTACAAGTAACTCCGCCTTTATCAATACAGATTTTGACAGGTCCCCTGGGGAGATCAAAGCTTAATTCTGACACAGAATAAGGCACAAATGGCTGCAGTAAGCTGTCATTTACCGTAATTTCCAATGGGTAGTCAACTTCCTTTTTACTTCTTCTGAATATCACCAAGCGGGCACTATGGGTACCCTTTTTCCCCATATGCTCAGCTTTCAAAATGATTTCCCCTGTCTTAGGATTCAAATGAAAGGTGGTTTGGGCCTTCTTCCCGGAATGATTTCCAGATGCTCCTACTATTCCTGCAGCAAGTAAGCCACCTGCCAACCCGCCCATCAAACCTGCCATGGCGATAGAACCGTTGGCACCGGAATATTCTGGCAACCCATATCCTACAAAATAAATACTGGAGTCATTTATCTCAACCGGGAAGTAAGATCCCTGATGATATATGTAGGACGTGTCATGATAACAAAAGCCCCAACCGGACTGCACTTCTTTTTTAGTTTCTTTCAAATGAGGGGTTACTTCATATGAGCCTTTCCAGGCTGCTTGCTTTCTTTTCTTCCTCTTCACAAAAATACCATCCTGATCTCTTGGGGTATTATTGAGATAGTCCTCAAATGTCTCATACACACCCTCTACTTTAGGGGCGGCCATGATGGGAAAATTCAGCTTTTCCTGGGAAGGTGCGTAAGGCGCATCTATCCAGTCTCTATAGACTCTCTCACCAAAGAGATCCGGATTTTCATATGCTTCGGTCAATTCTTCAAAACACTGGGCAAAGGCTTTCACCATTTTATCAGTGGACTTTGAAAGAGAATTTGATTGTAATCGTCCCTTCACCAGCTTCTCAGTTTGAAGCAGTCTGTAATATTTGCCCTGGTATTCTGTCACAAAGGTGAGATTGGACTTAGCTACTCCATAGTGCCCACTTTCATCCACATATTCCAACATCTCCATCTCATTGATCTTCAAAATGAGAGGAAGAGTTTTTGCGTCTCTGGTAGCGGGCAGATTAGTGGCAAAGAAGTTCATCATTTCATTTATGAGTCCTTCTTTGAGGTAGATAGGAGAAAATTGCCCCATCCCATCCATGTAATATCCTATGTTTCTGGTTGGACCTTGTCTGGCATCTATTACCTCCATTACGGTAAAGGGGTAGGCCTGTTCGAAAGATTTCTTCTCGAACTTGGCGAACTTCTTATTCTGGGCAGAAAGGGAAAAAAAACTAATGATCAAACATAGCAGCAAGGCCTGAGCTGGCTTATTAGGCATATTTATTGAATAAATATTCAATAAATATAAAAGAAGTATTTGCCTTATTCAAGGACTTGAGTAAAATTCTTCGAAAAATGAATATATAGCGGGAGCATTATTTACATCCTGTCAAGCTTAATCTCTGACATTCTGAGCTTTACATAGGATTCCAGGTCTTTGGCCAGCTCCTTTTTGTTCCGCTTAATCTTGAGTACGATTTGGCCATTTTTTGCGGCAGGAAACTGTTCTAGTAGTTCCAGGTTGAAGACGGTGATTTTGAGTCTGGATACAAACCAGTTTCGCTTGTACTCAAACTCTTCTATCTCTTCATAAGGGATGATGAGTTCTTTTTTATTGGATTT
>JBCBKZ010000109.1:0-11150 GCA_038520955.1 Bacteroidota bacterium
GTCATGCTAATAGATGAAAATGCCGGATCAGGAGGCGACTACCTCCCATGGATGTTTAGGAAGTATGGCTTAGGAAAAATGATAGGAAAAAGAACCTGGGGAGGCTTAGTAGGTGTGCTGGGATATCCTGAGTTTATAGACGGTGGGGTAGTCACAGCTCCGAACATAGCCTACTATAATGAGGATGGGTTCCGCATAGAGAATGAAGGAATAGCCCCTGATATAGAAGTAGAACAGTGGCCAAAAGAGGTAATGGAAGGGAAAGACCCTCAGCTTGAGAAAGCCATAGAGGTGATTTTACAGGAGTTATCTGATAACCCATTTACGTTTCCAGAAAGACCTGATTATCCAATAAGAACCCGAAATAAATAAGGCAAGCTTCAATCAAACCAATGATGAAAAATGGGCTTAGGCTCCTTCTTTTTGTATCCCTTCTGCTTTCTGTATTTACTGCTTGCCAGTCAGGAGAAGACAGTGAATCCAAAGAGCAGGGGGGAGAAATCGTTTTGATTTTCCAGCAACCCAAGGTGGAAGCTAAATCAGGACGTATTGGGTCACCCTTTTTCATTGATGAAGCAAAGATCGAGTATTGGAATCAGGATGAAATTCCCATAACCTATGTGGCCGATTCCAGTGCAGTATTTGATACACTTGTTCTTCGCACGGATGAAGCCCAACTGGAAGTAGTTCATTTCTTCAGAACCTATGATAGGTTCACCTACCGCTTTCAGGCAGGAGATACAGTTCTGTTCACTTATCCTGAATCCAGGCCCTTCGCCCAGCTTCTTAATAGGGAGGTAAGTGATACTATTCTGAATTATGATGCTATTTGGCGTGACCAAATCACTCAGCCCTTTCCAGCCCACAGAAAAAACATCATTGAAGAAGTCATTACCCGCTTGGATGCTGGACTAGACTTAAAAACACTTTTAGAGAAAGAAGGAGAAATTCAGGCAGGAATACAGTTGGCAGCCGAGCAAGAGGTCAAGGCAGAACTAGCTTTTCTGGATTCATTGAGAAAAGAAAAAATTTTCACGGAAGAGGAGTTTCAATACAGAAGCCTGAATGCCAGGCTAGCCCTGAAAAAGAAAGAAGTGGAATTCGCCCTTCAAGCCTTTAAGGGAATAGCTTCTGATCAAAACATTGAGCCAGAGCATGTGAGAATAGGTACTGAGATAGATGGAGTAAAGGTAGCCTTAATAGAGAACGTTCTAGGCGAGGAAGCTGATGAGTTCATCACCAATAGCGCCTATCGGGAATTACTGGAGATCTACTTTTATTTTTTCGGGAGGAAGGTGAATTGGATATCAGAAGAGATCAGTTACAACGGAAAGCCAGGAGCAGGTTTTCGGCACCCGGATCATACCCAGAAGTATGACTCTATTTCTGCTAGTCCGTTATTGACGCAGAAAGTCCAGAAGTATTTCCTGAGAAAGGAACTGGAGAACATCATTGAGTATATGTCTTTAGAAGACAAGGAGACTTACCTGAATAAATTTGAGGAGAGGTTTGCGGACTCAGCCTCCATAGCTTATTTACAAGAGAAATTTTCTTTCGGCTTGATAGATACTGAGGGGGAGAATGATCTAATGTTGAGTAGCTATGAGGGGGAAGAATTGAGCTATCAGGAGTTGCTACAAAAGCATGCCGGGAAAGTAGTTTATGTAGATTTCTGGTCAACCAGCTGTAGGCCCTGTTTAACGGAAATGCCAGCCTCAGACAGCTTGAAAGCAGAGCTGGAAAAAAAGGCGGTAGTCTTCGTCCACATTTCTTTGGAACCCAATCATGATAGCTGGAAAAAGGGATGCGATAAATTTAGTTTGGTAAGAGAAAGCTACCTGATCAGGAATAAGTTTACCTCTGCTGAGTTTGAAAAAATGGAGATAAACTGGATTCCTCACTACCTGATTTATGACAGGAATGGGGTATTGGTAGAACCTCATGCTCCAAGACCTAGTGAAGAAAGAGCCTCAGATGTCTTGAGAACATACCTATAGGGCATGTTTTCAGCGTTTTATAAATCAGAGACTACTATTGAGTATTCTCTTACTTTAATAGTTAAGAAACCCTCATGCTAAGGATCTTTATTTTCCTATTAGGAATTTCCCTCCCCTTAGCCTTGCTCTCACAGGAATCCTCAAAACCTAATATTATCCTCATCATGGCTGATGACCTGGGGGCAGAAACCCTTGGATGCTATGGAGGCGAAAGTTATCAGACGCCCAATCTGAATCAGATGGCTAAAGAAGGTATGCGCTTTTCTCACGCGTATGCCACGCCCCTATGCACGCCTTCACGGGTGCAGATCATGACAGGCAAGTACAACTTCAGAAATTATAAAGGCTTCGGGATACTGGATACGGGAGAAAAGACCTTTGCCCACTACCTGAAAGAAGAAGGCTATCAGACATGTGTCATTGGGAAATGGCAGCTATATGGAAATGCTCAGCAGTATGAGCTGGCCGGACAGCATGGAAGCCTACCCGATGAAGCGGGTTTTGACGACTGGTGTTTGTGGCAGGTAAAGGATAGAGGATTTAGATACAAGAGTCCCACGCTTACCAGCAAGAAATTTGGAACTCAAACCTATCCCGGCGACTATGGACCTGACCTATTTGTGGACTATGCCGCTGATTTTATGAAGAAACATCAGGATGATCCCTTTTTTCTCTATTATCCCATGTGTATTACGCATGATCCCTTCCTGCCTACACCAGATGAAAATGGCTTTGAAGCCTATGATCCGGAAGAAAAGCGAAATGATACCACTCACTTTGGAGCTATGGTTTCTTATATGGACAAGCTGGTAGGAAGGATTAAGCAGGAAGTGGATTCTCTAGGCCTTTCTGAGAATACTCTGATTCTCTTCACAGGAGACAATGGAACAGATAGAAAAGTTGTTTCCAGCTGGAATGGACAAAGGATCAAGGGCCATAAGGGCTACACCACAGAGGCAGGCACCCACGTACCCCTGATAGCTCACTGGCCGGAGAAGATTGAGGAGGGTAAGCTTAATCCTAATTTGATAGACTTTACGGACTTTCTGCCCACGCTCATGGATGCCGCTCAGGCTGATACCTCTGTTGAGGGAGATGGCCTTAGCTTTTACCCCCAACTGTTAGGGACAGCAGATAGCGTGAGGCAGTGGATTTTCTGCTCTTATGCACCTAAATGGGGTAAGTTTACCCCTTCCACCTATGCCCAAACCCATCACTTCAAGCTCTACGCTGATGGGAAGTTTTTCTACCTGCCAGATGATCCGCAGGAAAAATTCCCCATCCAACCTAATAAGCTGGGAGCCGCAGGTTTAGAGAATTATCTGTTGTTGGAGGAGGTGCTCAATGGGTTTAAATAGCTAGCTGAAGTTCCTTTTTAGAGTCTAGTCCGGCTCGGTTGCTTTAGCAGTAGAGAAAGTTCCCAACATATAAGACTCAATTTCTTGTGCTAATGCTTCCGGTTCCATTTTGAGTTTGAGGTAAGTGTGGTTGCTGTTGGCTTTAGGGATCCATTGATTACCGCCAGTGGAGTCTGCCAAACAGTAGCCGCCTTCTACTCTGTCCCAGTATTTCCCTACTCCATCCCTCACTGCATATAGGACTGCTGTCTGGTCGAAGGTAGAATTATCCAGAATCTTGCCCCGAAAACCTTCCTTAATCCAGGGAGCATATTCGCTGAAGTGCTTAAACCCTATGTACAAGGGCGTCTCAGGATCAATGTCGTTGAAAACCTCTCCACTCTTGATAGCTACTCCTACCTCAAATCCTGTGAAGGTGATAGGTACAGTGATATGGTCCAGCACATAGCGGGTTACACCCGGCATATTCCCGTCGAAGTTCCATTCTTTCTTCCCTTCAGGAAACTGACCCCCCATGATGGCAAACTCCTTTACCTTTTGCTCTATCAAAGCTTTACCATCCAGATCTGAATAAACGTCGGGCTCAGACTGGAGTAGGTTCATGATGTTCTTCATCGGCCCAACTGTGATGATGACTATGGACTGATCCTCACTTTGAGCAAGAATCTTACGATACAACTGAGTTGCCTCTTCTGCTTTCTCATAAGTGAACTGGGAAGGAAACACATCTACGATGGGTTTACTATGGTTCCAATCAGTAAAGTGGGTTTCTCCTTTCCGTACGCCTATGGGGATATCTGGGTGATTGTAAAAACGGTTGACGGCGTCTAGCCCTGGTATGGCATATTCCTCCGTAGACCAACACATAATGGCTAGCAAATCACATTCTCCCGCATCTACAAAATGGTGAAGCATAGCTAATGCACCTAAATCGTCAGCATCTCCCCCAAAGTCTGTATCAAAGATGAGTTTGACCTGGGAGAATAGGGGAGTAGTGCCCAATAAGAGTGCACATAAGAAGATGGGTAGAAACCTGTTATTCGGTTGAAGCATCATTAAGTCCGTTTTTGTATACATAAAACTGGGCAGCATCATGAGTTTGATAACGGAATATATCTAAATCTCCATCTTGTTCCAGATCTGCCACCTGTCCATTATAAATTCCATCATTTTCAACAAGCATGGGATTCCAGGAAGTGTAGTCCTGATCACTAAGGAAAATACGCACCTCATAAGTAGTGAATCCTAATCCCTTTGCTCTTGATTTATTGATTCCTGCTAGTACATCATAGTCTCCGTCTTGGTCAAAGTCGAAGACCTGTAAGGTATGGCAAGCCGGGATACTATCGGCTATGATGGTTTCCTGCCAAGTCCCGTCTGAACCCTTTTGGTACATAGAAAGCGGATATCCAGGTCGCTCAGAGTGGGACATGAAAATCTCAGCCTGTTTGTCACCGTTGACGTCCTGCACAAAAACTTTTGTTCCATTTCTGGACCAGTCGCCGGTTTGGGTATTCCATTTTTCATCCAGGTTTTCCTCTCCCCATTCTTCTGCTATATTTTCACCTGGATTATAGAAGATGTGGGCATCCGCTACTATGTCTGTCCACCCATCCCCATTGACGTCTCCTGTATGCATGCCTTCATGCAGGTTTTTGTAGTCAAGGTATTGCTGAACGTGTTGCCAGTCATCTTTATCGTTCTGCTGAAAAATGGTCAAACTGCTGGATTCAAAGGTCAGCGCAGCCAGGTCCATCTTCTGATCCTGGTTGAAATCGACTAGACTAACATCCTTAATAAAATCAGGGACTTCTCCGATCTTGTGGGCCTCCCAGCTGGGATTTTCGAACCAGTAAATGTGAGAATTAGCCGTGGACTCTTCCCACTCTCCTGTATGTGCAGCGGCAATGATGTCTAGGTCCCCGTCAAAATCAATGTCAGCGCATTCGAGGTCTCCCTGTGCAAAGGTTTCCCCTGAAGGAGCTTTATCTGCAATCACTGTCCGTTTCCATATCCCTTCTTCCGTCTGTCCTATCAGAAACTCCAGTGTCCCGCCGAAACCATTATTATTGACGAATACCAGATCAGCAATTCCGTCCCCGGTAATGTCAGCTGGACAGTGAGCCCAGATAAATTCCAGGGAGTCTGCGATTTGGGTCATTTGGAAACTCAGTTCCTTCTGAGAGGATTGCTGAGGGGCTTTAGGTTGACAGGCATGCAAAAGGGTAACGGCCAAAAGACAACTAAGCCATAGTGTGGGTTGAGGGTTCTTAGAGTGATTCATCCTAGTAGCTAAAAAAGTACGAGTAAGGGTCTATTCTAATGAATAAGTAAAAATTATCTCTACTTCTTTTAAAAGAATGATGAAGAAGTGCAAGTAATCATGAGAACTGTAGTATAGATACTAAAGTAGAAGAAAAGAAGGGCTTGGGGGTAGTACAAGATTGGAAGGGAATTGTACTATATTGTTCAAAGACTGTCCTATAAGAACATAATCAGGCAGTTGGATGAAAGTTGTAATGAGATGAATCCTATTCTGGAGAAAGTTACCCCAAGTTCTAATCATTCCTTTTCCCTAAAGGAGGACATTCTCCCTCATATAGAGATTGGCTGGCATTTTCATCCGGAGTATGAATTGACGCTGATAGCCGAGAGCTTTGGGAAACGAGTGATAGGTGACCACATAGCCAACTTTGAGGCCGGGGATGTGTTGCTAATCGGGCCTAATCTTCCCCACTTCATGCAAAATGATGCGGCCTTTTATGAAGGAAAGCAGGACTTAAATTGTCGGGCGATTGTGGCGCATTTCGAAGAGGACTTCTTGGGCCCCTCATTTTTTCATCGACCCGAACTACACAACATCTGGCAGCTTATGCAAGCTTCTCATCAGGGTGTACATGTATATGGAGAATCAGCCGCTAGGGTAGCAGAGCAAATGGAGGAACTACTGGCTATTCAGGGTTTTGACCGTTTGATGGTATTGTTGCAGATCCTGTCATTCATAGCAAATACACATGAGCGGGAAACGCTGGCCTCTCCAGGCTACACTCAAAAGACTCATGCTGAGGAAAACAGTAAAATAGGGAAAGTATTTGCCTATTTGTTTAGTCATTTTTCAGAAGATATCAGCTTGAATGAGGTAGCGGAATGGGTGAGTATGACAGATTCCTCTCTTTGTAAGCTGATGAAACGCCATACTGGCAAGACCTTTTCTTACGCCCTCAATGAAATCCGAATTGGGCATGCATGCCGTCTATTGATTGAGGGAGGCCAGAATGTAGGAGAGATTTCTTATCTATGTGGCTACAGCAGCCCTTCTTACTTTAATCGGAAGTTTAAAAGTATCATTGGTTTCTCTCCCCTTCAGTATAGAAGCCGATTTAGTGTGAAGAGGAAGTAAGGTATGAAACCTTAGTCATACTGACTGAAAAACTCCCACAGTAATTCCGCTGCACTAAAGCCTGCCGCATTATTGGTCTGGGGCCACTCATGGCCGAAGTTCGCAATCTTATAGTACCAGACTTCATGATCATTTATACCTTGTTCATAGTGTATTCCTGTGCTGTAAGGACCTATGAGTACGGTATCTATGGATTGCGTTTGGTTGAAGCCAGACCAATAATTCATGATGCTATCCATGTGAGGGGCACCTCCCCATCCTCCAAAGGAGCTCATGGTCCCGTTAATAGGCACCACATTGTCATTGATTCCAGATATCTGAAGAACAGGAGTGGGCTGAGTGGTTGAGTCTCTATTTCTCCAGGTAATCCCACTCATAGTACCTGTAACTGACCCAATGGCACGAAAAATGCCAGGTCTTTCACAGGCCAATGTATAACTCATAAACCCCCCATTTGAAAAGCCACAACTGAAGGTCCTGTCTGGATCTAGCTCATGTTCTTCTTGTAGAAATGCTGCTAATTCTGTCAGAAAGCCAATATCATCTATTACGCTGATCTCCAGCCTTGAATTCCAGTGAGGGATTCCACTTACATCTGCACTCCCTTGCGGATAACAAACAGCAAAGCCCTCCCTCTGTGCCACAATATTGAGCCCAACCCAGGGAATATATTCCGTGGCTATGCCCTGGTACCCGTGAAGCATAAACACTAATGGAGCATTTGGGGGAAGATCAGCAGGTTTGAAAAGGGTATACTGCCTTCCAGATCCACTATGATTAAAAGTCTGGGTGACTTGGGTAG
Organism: Bacteroidota bacterium; assembly: GCA_038520955.1. Lineage (GTDB taxonomy): Bacteria > Bacteroidota > Bacteroidia > J057 > J057 > JBCBKZ01. The sequence continues at coordinate 7,558 of JBCBKZ010000109.1, forward strand.
GGATGGGGGTAACTGGTGGAGGAGTTGTAAGCTGAGGCGGATCCTCATCTTTCTCACAAGAGAGAAATAGTGCGAGTACCAAGACGGTGAAAAACCATTTGATCTTATGGTGTGCGAATGGGATATTCATGTGTCAGCCTTTTCTTATAGGGAAGGTACAAAATAGGTAAGTAGAAAGGGGAATAAAATAAAATCGCCATCCTCCAAGAGGATGGCGAAGACATACAGAATTGAATCAGCCTAATGGGGTACTTGGACCCCTTCACGCTTAGAGGCATGAGTATATGAACTCCATCGCAAAAAAATGTTAGCTTCTAGTTCCCTATTTACTAGTCCCAAACGCAATGCTCGATGGACAAATATATATAATTTGAATGAATATTCAATTAAAAAATGTAATATTTTCTCCTTCTCAAGAAAGAAGTAGGATTAATTAAAAAAGGGCCTCCCTTTCGAGAGACCCTTAAGTATGTAGGATTGGTTTTACTTAGTTACCTCCAGGACTACTTCCTCCGCTGTTTACTCTGCTTGACTCATCCTGCAGTCCTGTCTTTCTTTTTCTGGAAGACTTTACCTTGTCGTTCCCAAAGTTGTAAGTCAGATTGACCTTAAATTGTTGGCTTTCCCATCCTCCGCTGGCGATAAAGTTGAGCTCACCAAAGTTTTGTTCTCCTCTCCACTGCATAGAGTTGAATACATCACTTACAGATAGCTTCAGAACGGCTTTCTCTTTAAGTAGCCTGATTTGGGCACCTGCATTTATGCCCCAGAAATCTTCTGTCAGGTAGTTAGCTCCCCAGATTGAGGGCGAGCTGTAGAAGCCGGAAATTTCCAGAGAAATCTTCTTGGGAAGATTAATAGTATGCTGCTGGTAGAGGTTGAAGGTGGTTCTGCTTACATCCACATCTCTCCCTTCTTCTCCCGGTACATTGAAATCTCCCAGGTTCTGGGTTCTGCTCAGGTTCAGGTTGGTGTACATATTCCACCACTTCACTACTTGTACAGGCGCACTGATATTCGCACTCCAAACATCACGTGTATCCAGGTTTTTAAGGGTAATAAAGCTGGCACTGTCACTTTCTATATCTGTGATCTGTGTAAAGAAGTCTGTGGTTCTACTGTAAGAGAGTGTAGCTGTATATCTGTAATTAAAGGTGTAAGTAAGCTGGTAACTGTTAGTGTACTGAGGGAGCAGGAATGGATTTCCTTCCTGAAAGCTTAACTCATCTAACTGAAACCTGAAAGGATTCAGATTTTGATATCTAGGTCTGTCTATTCTCCTGCTGTAATTTACTCGGTAGCTATGCTTCTGCTGAGGGCTCCAGGTAATACCTGCTGTAGGGAAGAGGTTAAAGTAATCTCTGGAAACAGTATCATTGGCCGTTCTCATAGTACTTACCAGGCTTCCCTTGGTTTGAGTCTGTTCTCCTCTCAGGCCAGCTTCAAAGGTCCACTTTCCTTCCTTACGCTGGTAAGTAGCATAGGCGGCATGTATATTCTCTTCATACTTAAATCTGTTACTTCTTTCTTCATCCAGGATGCTTTCCCCGCCTTCTACGGTAGAGAACTGGAAATCATTATCTGTCTCTATAAAAGCTGTCTTTACCCCGGCTGATAGTTTTCCTCCCAGGAAATCACGTTCATGATCTGCCTTAAATGTGTAAATGTCTATGTCCGTTGGGGCAACAGTAGAGAAGATGTTAATATCAGTAGTATCTACTCTGTCAGGAGTTAAGAAGTAATTAGGCTGGAAGGTGGTATTATCAATTCTGTACTGACCGTAATCCAGATCTATATTCCAGGTAGTCCCCGCTTTATTTCTGAAGCTATAGTTGATATTGTAGTTTCCATTCATCCTGTCGCTTTCACTTTGGCTGATGGCATCCAGAAAGCTTTCAGGTTGGCCGGTTACTGTATTGACAATAGGTGTCCCACTCACATTATTACCAGAAGAATTTGCAAAGAACCCATTGAATAATACTCCTATGGTATGCTCCTTATTCAGGAAGAAGTCCACCCCTGCCTTCACATTATGATTATCGAAGTCGCTAAATCTATCTGAATCCTGGTTAAACTCTCTTCCCCTTTGGGTCCTGATAAAATTGGTGAAGCTAAAGGTTCTTCCAGTTCCACCACTATAGTTCCCGAAGACATTCATCTTCTTGTTTCTGTTATTCAGGTTGATAGAGCCATTGTATTTAGGATATCTACCTACTGCATATCCAAGAGAGAAACTTCCATTAGTACCCAGATTTTGGTCTTTCTTTAGCCTAATGTTAATGATCCCCGCATTTCCTTCTGCATCGTATCTGGCAGATGGGTTTGTGATGATCTCTATAGATTCTATTTGGTCAGACTGCATACCTTTCAGCATAGAGGCTAAGTCTGAAATAGATAGGGGAGATGGTTTTCCATCTATATAGATGCGTACTCCACTTTTGCCCATCAGGATTACATTGTCATTATTATCTATGATCACACCCGGTGCTTTTCTCAGTAGGTCGAAAGCATTCTCACCTATACTATTGGCATTACTAGCGACATTAAAGACTGTCATGTCCGGCTTCACCTCTATCATAGGCTTACGGGCTATGATGTCTACCCCATCCAGATCCCCCGTAGGTTCTGCCATGAGAATGTCATTCAGTACTATTTTTTGGTTCTCGCCGAGAGAAATAATCTCACTGGAGTAAGTGGCAAGTCCTACAAACTGAGTTTTCAGAAAGTAGTCTCCGGCTGTCAATGGCCCGATAAAGAACTTTCCTTTCTCAGTAGTATAAGCTGCTTTCGTTACACTGGAGTCAGTGGCAGAGTGTAAAAGGACTGTAGCAAATGCGACAGGCTGCTCGTTCGTGTCTAATATACGGCCTTCAATGACGGCACCATCCTGTGCGTGTAGATGGAATAAGACCGGTAAAAACGCCCATAGTAAAATAAATCTCTTCATATCAATCAATTATAAGTTCAGGTGTAGGTTAGTGTCTCAAAACTATAGGGTTGTGCCACGATATTCATATGTTTATAGACGAACAACAAATTGATTCGACAAGTCCACTATTTTTATCTTCATCGACCTATGTTGCAACTGATCGATTGATAAAAGGGCATTATTAGATCATATTTTATGTTTGTTGACAAATCTGAAGCATGGAAAGAATCTCTTTTTCGGAAAACAGGACATTTCGTCTAGAATTATTGAGTGTTGGTGGACTATATGTCTTCTTTTGGTTGGCCTATGCCTGGGCGTTAATGTTCACTACTGGTTGGACTAGCTATAGATTCATTTATGGAAGTGGCTTGGACTATTTGCTGAAGGGTATTCTGACCATTCCTGTATGGTGGATAGTTTTTAGGAAGATGAGCCATAAGAAAACCTGGAAGAGGTATGCCATCCATATCATTCTCTGTCCTATATGGGTGTTTTTGTGGATTAACTCTTACTATGCTATATGCGACCTGATAGGATATGGTCATCTGGGAGGAAGTGGAATTGGATGGGACATTTACATTCCCATTCTATTTTATGTGATACAGTTTGGCCTTTTCCATCTATATGATGAAACCAAGCAGCTAGCTCAGCAAGAGAAAAGGAG